>CBDTYC010000023.1:0-16210 GCA_965364495.1 uncultured Yoonia sp.
CCTGGTTTTCAGTGCGTTGCGATAGGTTTTCGGTATCAGCGGTGGCTTGCGATGTTGTGTCGGCAATCAATTGCGCCGTGTATTTGACCTTTGCAATCGCGTCATGAAGCGCGTCAAGGGCTGTGTTGAAATTGATCCGCAGGTCATCATAGTCTGCGGCAAATTCTTGGGTGATTTTGTGGGTCAGGTCACCTTGGGCCAAGCGGGAAAGCTCATTTTTCATTGTGGTGACAACGGTATCTTGTTGGGCTTTTTGATGCGCGCTGATGTTTGACGCTTCAAGCCTGTCCAGTTGGGCTTGGCGGAAAATATGCAAGGCGCGCGCCATGCGACCCAATTCGTGCGGGTATTCTGTACCAGTGATCGTGATTTCGTTGTTTCCCCCTGCCAGTGCATCTGTCGTGTCCGCGAGGCGGGACACTGCCCCTGTAATCCAGCGACCGATCACGAATGCCGCGAAAACAGCAATCAGGGTGGCGGCGATTCCGACCGTTGGAAGAACAAGCTGCAGCCTTGTGGCAATTTCAGACCCGATTTGTCCCAAAGTGTTCTGGCGACTAACGATTTCGGCGGCGATGCTATCAAGGCCGTCCTGAATCCCCGTTCCCAGCGCGTAAAGCGTGTTGTCCTGAATGTCTGCAGCCCGTTCTTGAGCGGCGGCATAGGCTTCAAGAACAGCAGTGTATCCATCGAGATCCTGTTTCAGGGTCGCGATCTTGGCGAGGATGACGTCCTGATTGTTGAGGGCCTCAAGCCTACGCAAGTTCTGGTGGAATGCGTCGAATTCTGACGTGAAGGCAGTCAGGTCTGCCGGATCAAGTGTTGTCAGGTACTGGTTGCCGCGAAGGATCGCACTCATGGCCGTCTGTAAGCTGCGTCCAGCGGCCGTAATGGCCGCCCCGGTGCTTGTCTGGATTGTGGCAGAGAAAATATCGTTGATTGCTTCATCAAATGCTGCCGTCCGGATATTGAAATCCGATCGTGCGATGTTTGCTTCGGCGACATAGTTCGACATTTCTGTGAAATCGAGCCGGAATTGCTCTGACATGGCGACAAGACGTTCAACGTCGCGCACGTGTTCCTGGCTATTTTGGAATGCGCTGCGCAGATCACGGTCCTGTGTCACCGCAAGGATGTGATCAGTCACATCTTGCCGCCATTTGTCAGACGGGGTTTGGGAATAACGCAGAGCCGCAAAGCGCGCTTCAAAGATATCTTCCATATAAGAAGCGGCAGAAATGGTTTGTTTGGCAGTGCTGCGATATGCAAGATACCCGTTGCCGAGCGCGCTGACCGACCGCTGCGAGAACACAGACAGCCCAATGATAATCAGAGTCACCAAGACAAAGCCACTGCTGACGCGTCTGGAAATCGACCATGATTCTAGCATTTCGCACTCCTTCAACAGATTGCTCAACGACTAAAACCGAAGTGCTAATACCAGATGAAGAAGTGCTTGGGTGCTGAAAGTATTGGCCGGCCTTATGAAAGCAATGCGGCCTCTGCTGCGAGAGCTGTGATTGCGGCCCAGTCGCCTGCTGCGACTTTGTCTTTTGGTGCGACCCATGATCCGCCGACACAGAGTGTATTGCTCAGGGCAAGATAATCGTGCGCATTCTTCAGGCTGACACCGCCGGTTGGGCAGAACTTGACCTGTGGGATGGGCGCGCCGATTGCCTTGAGGGCAGGGACGCCGCCATTTGCCTCGGCCGGAAAGAATTTCTGTACGGTATATCCGCGTTCCAGCAAACGCATTGCCTCGGATGCTGTTGCCGCGCCCGGTAGCAAAGGCAGGTCGTTGGCTTCGCAGGCATCAAGCAGGATGTCGGTCACACCGGGCGAGACGCCGAAAGTTGCGCCCGCGGCCTTTGCGTTCTCGACGTCCTTTGGTGTCAGAAGTGTGCCCGCACCGACAACGCCGCCCGGCACGGCAGCCATTTCGCGGATCGCTTCCAAAGCTGCGGGGGTGCGCAGCGTTACTTCGAGTGCTGGCAATCCGCCAGCAACAAGTGCTTGTGCCAAAAGGGCAGCGGTACTTGCGTCGTCGATGACGAGTACGGGAACAACGGGGGCCAGCAGGCAGATTTTTTCGGCGGCGACGGAGGCTTGTTGCGGGGTCATTTCATGATCCTTTGGGCTGATCCGGTGGCACGGGCAGGTGCCTCCGGCGGAAGTTTATTTGGGAATAAGAAGTGCAAGTGTCAGACGACCACGCCTGCACCATCTGCGGCGAGGCCGACATTTTTGCGGAAGACTTCAAACAACTCGCGGCCAACGCCGGTTCCGTTCCCGCTCAGGTCGGCAGTGGCTGCAGTGCGTGTCGATAGATCGACGTTGCGCACTTCGATCGTGCCAGTTGTTGCGTCCAGCCGGATGACGTCACCGTCTTGCAGCATCGCAATAGGCCCGTGATCGGCGGCTTCGGGGCAAACATGGATGGCAGACGGAACCTTGCCTGACGCACCCGACATCCGGCCATCTGTCACCAGCGCGACCTTGAGCCCGCGGTCTTGCAGGACAGCAAGGATCGGTGTCAGGCTGTGCAGTTCTGGCATGCCGTTGGATTTTGGTCCCTGAAAACGCACCACGATGATTGTGTCTTTGGTGAATTCGCCAGCTTTGAATGCATCTTTCACCGCTTCCTGGGTGTGGAAGATGCGGGCAGGGGCTTCGACGATGTGACGTTCGGGTGCCACGGCGGATGTCTTGATCACGCCGCGCCCGAGGTTGCCGGACAGTTGGGTCAGTCCGCCTTGCGGTTGGAACGGGTCTTTGGCTGGACGCAGGATTTTCTCATTCAGGGATTTGCCTGCACCTGCGGTGTAGCTGACGCGGCCGTCGACCAGTTTTGGTTCTTGCGCGTAAAGCTCTAGCCCGTCGCCTGCGATGGTTTTGGTATCATCATGCAAAAGGCCCGCATTCAGCAATTCCGAAATCATGAAACCCAGGCCGCCAGCAGCATGGAAATGGTTCACATCGGCCAGACCGTTGGGATAAACCTTGGCCATCAATGGGGTCACGGCAGACAGATCGCTGAAGTCTTCCAGATCAAGCATAACGCCTGCAGCTTTGGCCATTGCGGGCAGGTGAATAACGAGGTTGGTCGATCCACCTGTCGCCATCAGGCCGACGATCCCGTTCACAAATGCACGCTCGTCCAGAATATCGCTGACGGGGCGGTAATCATTGCCCAACGCGGTGATTTCAAGCGCACGTTCTGTGGCGGCAGTCGTGAGGGCGTCGCGCAAGGGTGTGCCCGGATTGACAAAAGACGCGCCTGGCATGTGCAGGCCCATGAATTCCATCAACATCTGGTTTGTGTTGGCAGTGCCGTAAAATGTGCCAGTGCCCGGCCCATGGTACGAAGCCATTTCAGCCTTCATCAACTCGGCGCGGTCGATGTTGCCTTTGGCAAACTCTTGCCTGATGCGGCCTTTTTCATCATTGGGCAGGCCGGATACCATCGGGCCTGCAGGCATGAAAATACCGGGAATGTAGCCAAAGGTCGCCGCAGCCATAACAAGGCCCGGAACGATCTTGTCGCAGACGCCAAGGTAGACGGCAGAATCGAACACATTGTGCGACAGGCCGACACCCGCAGCCAAAGCAATGACATCCCGCGAGAACAAAGACAGTTCCATACCTGTCTGGCCTTGCGTCACACCATCACACATGGCGGGCACGCCGCCTGCAACCTGCGCCGTGCCGCCAGCAGCACGGGCTGCCGCGCGGATCAGGTTCGGGTATGTCTCGAAGGGTTGATGGGCAGACAGCATATCGTTGTAAGCGGTGATAATGCCGATGTTTGGCGCCACAGTATTTGTCAGCGCATCTTTGTGGTCGGTCATGGCGGCATAGGCATGGGCCTGATTTCCGCATGTCAGATGAGAGCGGCGAGGACCTTCGGCGGCGGCACGGGCCATTGTGTCAAGATACTTGCGGCGCGACCCTTCAGAGCGGGCGCGAATACGGTCGGTGACGGCTGCAATTGTTGGGTGAAGCGGCATGGTGTCCTCATCTATTTGATCGGGTCGGGCATAGCACGTGTTGTTAGCGCTAACAAGTGCAAGCTGTTCACTTTATTGCGCTGGCTGGGACGCAAATTATGTGGTGTTATCAATGGGCGATTGGCGCGCACTGTAACGGTAAGATCAGCATCAAGGATTTTGTTCATGCTTAGACGTACATTTCTGTCGACATCAATGTTTGCATTGGTTGCTGGCTGTTCTTTGGGTGGCGGCGGACTAAGTGGCACACCCAAGCCGGTGATGATGCGGTCTTATGACCTGCGCGATCTGCGGTTTGGCGCGAAAGCTGATATCGTCGTGTCCGAGGAAGATTCCTTTTATCCAAACGCAGATGTGGTCTGGCGGGGTGATCCGCGTGGGCCGCGCGTCCCGCAGATCGGTGCCATGTTCCAAGCGGCAGTCACCCGCAACCAGAGCATCTTGAATGGTGCAACGCCCGTTGATCTGGTGATAACATTGCTACGGTTTCACGGGGTCACCGAAAAAACACGCCGGACTGTCGGTGGGGTCTACAATATCGTTTTCGAGATGACCGTCGTTGACGCCCGTAGCGGTGCCGTGATCGAACCACCGCGCCGGATTGTCGGCAATCTTGATGCACCGGGCGGCTTGCGCGCGCAGGCGCTTGTCGACAACGGACAAACGGAAAAGGTGCGTGTGACGGACTTTCTGACAGGGCTGCTGCGGCAGGAGTTGGTTTAGGCAAACACACGCATTGATCTTTCCACCGCCGCGCAGAGCAGATAGGAGGCGGGCATGACAGATATATCCCCCTCCGCCCTTCCCGTTGTGCGCCTGATTCCCAAAGCCGAGGCCCGTGCGATCCGCCACGGCTTTCCTTGGGTCTACGCCAATGAACTGGTCACCGACCGCCGGACCCGCAATATGACAGCAGGGACGCTGGCGACCCTCGAGGATGCCAATCGCACTCCGATGGGTGTCGTGGCCGTGAACCCCAATTCCAAAATCATTTGCCGGATGCTGGACAGTGATCCCGCAGCCGTGATTGACGAAGCGTGGTTTGTGGCACGCATAAGCCGCGCGCTGGCGCACCGTGCGCGGTTATATGATGCGCCGTACTACCGCCTGATCCACGCCGAAGCTGATGGTCTGCCCGGTGTCGTGATCGACCGCTTCGGCGATGTGGCCGTGATCCAGCCAAATGCCGCATGGGCGGATGTGTTGCTTGCACCGATGGTGGCTGCGCTGCAAAAAGTGACAGGTGTCACGACAGTGGTCATGAATGGAACCGGGCGTGCGCGCAGTCTGGAAGGGCTGGATGAACGCACCGAAACCCTTGTCGGAAACACGCCTTCCGGACCGTTTGCCGTACCGATGAACGGGGCCACCTATATGGCCGATGTCATCGGGGGGCAGAAAACGGGTCTGTTCTTTGACCAACGCCCGAACCACGCATTCGCGGCAAGTCTGTCCAAAGACGCGCGCGTCTTGGACGTGTTCTCGCATGTCGGCGGGTTCGGCTTGGCGGCCCTTGCAGGGGGTGCGGCCTCGGCGCTTGCAGTTGACGGTTCCGCACCCGCGCTTGAACTGGCAGAGCGTGGCGCTGCGGCAATGGATGCTTCCGACCGCTTCGAGACCCGCAAAGGCGACGCTTTTGATGTTCTGACAGCCTTGGCCGAGGAAGGACAGACCTTCGATGTGGTGGTTTGTGATCCACCCGCATTCGCGCCCTCGAAACCATCGCTCGAAGCAGGTTTGCGCGCCTATGAACGTGTGGCACGCCTTGCCGCACCGCTTGTCGCGGATGGTGGCTATCTTGTGCTTTGCTCGTGTTCACACGCGGTGGATTTGACACGGTTCCGTAACGCGTCTTCGCGCGGCATCGGGCGCGGTGGGCGGCGCGGCCAGATCATTCACACAGGTTTTGCAGGACCAGACCACCCGCTGATGCCGCATCTGGCCGAAAGCGGATATCTCAAGGCGTTGTTCTACCGCCTATGAGGGTGATGATCGACGCCTGCGTTCTCTATCCAACTGTCATGCGCGAGGTCCTGTTGGGCTGTGCGCGACAGGGTCTGTTCGAGGCGCGCTGGTCGCATCGTATTCTGGAAGAATGGGCGCGCGCGGCTGGCAAATTGGGACCGGACCAAGAGGTCTGGGCGCGCGGCGAGATTGCCACCTTGGCCGTGCAATTTCCGCAGGCCTTGGTTAAGTATGACGCAGTGACCGAACGGCAATACTGGTTGCCCGATCCGGCAGATATTCATGTGCTGACAGCGGCGGTTGCGGGGTCTTGCGATGGAATACTGACAATGAATGCCAAGGATTTCCCGAAGAATATCCTGGGCGATGAGGCCTTGTTGCGCTGGGATCCGGATGGCTTTGCATTGGGCCTTTTTGAAATCGCGCCCGAACCGGTCAGCGCAGTCGCGAGCAAAGTACTGCGAGAAGCGAACCGGCTGTCAGAGCGTCCATGGACCATGCGGGCGTTGATGAAAAAGGCACGATTGCCACGGTTGGGAAAAACGCTCGAACGCGCCTGACTTCTCTTTCCTTGAAAAACTTCCGCCGGAGGCTCCGGCACATCAACCAAGACTTACGCTTGCCACTTGGTCTCGTTCGCCTCGATCGCGGCAATACGTTGTTTTGTCTTGGGATGGCTCAGCATCCATGCAGGGGTCGTCGCGCCGCGCGCACCAGTCAAAGTCTCAAGCTTGTGAAAGAGCGACTTTTGCGGCCCCGTCCCGATACCGGCTTTCATAAGCAGGGCGGACGCATAGGCATCAGCTTCAAATTCGTCCGTGCGGGACAGGCGGGCGGCAAGCAGACTGGTCAACGCACCGGCAATCCATGGGCCGACGCCGGGAATGAAACGCCCCAAGATCATTGCAAGTGCAGTGCGCATCGCATTCTGCCCTGAAAAGTCGATCATGCGCCTGCGCGAATGGCCCAGGGCGACGTGACCCAGTTCATGGGCGATCACTGTGGCCATTTCTTCTGAACTGACTTCGCCTGCGCGGTATTTGTTGAAAAAACCGCGTGTGATAAAAATCCGGCCGTCAGGGGCGGCAAGGCCGTTCACAGGCTCGATCTCATAGATATGAACCTTGATCCGTTCGATATCCAGGGCTTTGGCCATCCGGTCCATCAGCACTTTCAGGATCGGATCAGCCAGTTCGGTCGAATTTGTATCCAGTTCACGCGACGTGCGCCAAACCGAAAACCGGTACATCGCAAGGCCGTAAAGCACGGCGAGCAGGATCGGGACAACTTTTATCATGTGCTAGATATGGGGGCAGGCGGGTGATTGGGCAAGTCGCAGATTGGTGATTTGCGGTGTGCGTCAGCGTTCCGCACGCTTGCGGTCGCGCGCCTTACTGGCCCGCACCATCCAAACGCCCAGACCCAAGGCCACGACAGCAGCCACAAGAAAGCCCGTAATATTCCCCAGCAGATCCGAAATGGCGCTGATGTTGTCGGCAAAAAGAAACCCGAGGCCCACATAAAGACTGACCCAGACCACTTCGCCGGCGATGCCCCAAAGGGCAAACCGTGGCCAGCTAAAGCCGGTCAAGCCACTGACATAGTTCACATAAGGGCCAAGCGGTGCAACCAGCCAGCACGAGAAAAACACGCTCGACCCGCCCCATCTGTTCATAAAGGCTTGGGATCTGTCGCGCAGCGCGGCACGTCTGGGCCGTGTGGCCAGCCACTGGGTCAGGCGTGTCCCGAACCTGCGCGCGATCCAATACCCGAGGTTGTCGCCGATCACCGCACCACAGAACGCGGCAAGAGCGACAGCCGCGAGTGAGAGATCACCCGCTGCGGCAAATCCGCCCGATGCCAGCATCAGCAGGGACGACGGGACCGGCAAAGCCAGACAGCTTAGGAATGTTACGCAAAACAACAGCGGCACGCCGTAGTCGGCGGCAAGTGTAAGGATAAGTTCGGTCATTTCCGGCGCGCTGCCTGTTCTGCGCGCCATGCAGCAACAGCGGCATCCAATTGCGCCTGCATGTCTTCCAGAGTGACGCCGTTTTCAGAGGCAAGCGTTTCAAGCGACACACGGCGCGGGCCGTCGCGTTGGGCCAGGCCAAAGGCGTCCAGAACCACCTCTGGGGGAATGTCATAAGACCTGCCGACATAGCGCGGTGTCATCCAGCCTGCGAGGGATTGATCTTGGCGTGCCGGGTCGGCCCAGTATACAAACTGGCTGACAGTCCGCACGCTAAAGAAACCGGCAAGACAAACCGCCGTCACAAAGGCGATCAGAAGATACCTGTTGTGTATCCAAAGATCTTTCACGCGATGCCACATCCGGTTACCACTCATTGCTTGTGATTCATCCAAAGCTGCGCTGCCCGCGCCGCGATCACAAGCCTTTAACGGCTCAGATTGCGCATTCCGGCGTCGATTCCTGACAAAGTCATTGGCACCATTCGGTCGGCGCCGAAAATGTCCTGAATCATCTGAATGGATTGGGTATAGGGCCAGTATTGCTGCTCTAGCGGATTGATCCAGATATGGTTCGGCCACTGGTCGCGGGCACGTTCCAGCCATGTCTGACCGGCCTCGTTGTTCCAGTGTTCGTTTGCGCCGCCCTTAAAAGCGATCTCGTAGGGAGACATGCTCGCGTCCCCAACAAAAATGCATTTGTAATCAGGGCCGTAGGTGCGCAGCACCTCCCATGTTGGCGTCTGCGCGTTCCAGCGACGCCGATTGTCTTTCCACACGCCTTCATAAAGACAGTTGTGAAAGTAGAAGTGTTCGAAATGCTTGAATTCGGATTTCGCCGCACTGAAAAGTTCTTCAACCACTTTGATATGTGGATCCATCGACCCGCCAATATCCAGAAACAACAGGACTTTGACGGCATTGCGTCGCTCTGGTCTGGTTTGCACGTCCAGATAACCGTGTTCCGCTGTCGCGCGGATTGTGCCGTTCAGGTCCAGCTCTTCATGGGCACCATCGCGCGCCCAGCGGCGCAGGCGTTTGAGGGCGACCTTGATGTTGCGCGTTCCCAGCTCGACGGAATCGTCAAGGTTCTTGAAATCGCGCTTGTCCCAGACTTTGACCGCCCGCTGGTGGCGGCTTTCGTTCTGGCCGATGCGGACACCTTCGGGATTATAGCCGTAGGCACCAAACGGCGACGTACCCGCAGTACCAACCCATTTAGAGCCCCCCTGATGGCGGCCTTTTTGTTCTTCCAGCCTTTTCTTGAGCGTTTCCATCAGCTTGTCAAAACCGCCCAAGGCTTCGATCTCGGCTTTTTCTTCTGCGCTCAGGTGCTTTTCGGCAAGCTTCTTCAGCCAGTCGGCGGGGATGTCGACGGCGTTGAACACGGCTTCGTCGGGGATTGCTTCCAATCCGGCGAAGGTTGCGGAAAATGCACGGTCGAATTTGTCGAGGTGACGTTCGTCTTTGACCATCGTTGTGCGGGCAAGGAAATAGAATGCTTCGACATCATATGTTGCAAGGCCTGCCTTCATGCCCTCGAGAAACGCCAGAAACTCGCGCAGACTGACGGGGACACCGTTGCTGCGCAGGTTGTCGAAAAAGGGCAGAAACATTGCTTAGTAGAAGCTGCGGTCAATGATAATCAGCGCGAACAACCCGATGAGGCCGAAAATGATCGCAAAAACCGCGCCCCATTGGAGGAGATCAAGAGGTTTGCCACCGCGCGCCTTGGCGCGGTAGACGCCCAGAAGCGCGCCCAAAAACATACCTGCGAGTGGAAAGATCATGGTGTGGCCCTTGTCAGCTTGGCGGTTCTTGCGGCGGAAGCGACGCGATTTCATTGAGTTGGGCAATGACAGCGTCACGATCGCCAAATCCATAGAGCGCCCATCCCAAACTGTCCAGCCGCAGCGCCATGGCTGCGTCAGTATCACCACGCAGATCAAGTGCCTCGGCCTGAAACATCATCAAAAGCGACATCAGCCCTGCATTCTCGTGGCGTCGTGCGATAGGAATTGCGGCTTGGGTGATCGCGATGACCCGGTCCGCATCCCCCGAGATCAGTGTAGGTGCCGCGAGTTGCAGAGCGACATGCGCTGCGTGAATTTGGGTATCCCGATCTTGGCCATAGGCGCGGCTGGCCGCATTGAATGCGGTCAACGCTTGTGCCGGATCATTGCCGATCTGCAAACGCCCATAGGCATATTGCGCAAACCCTGCGCGCGTACCTGTCCAACCCTGCGATTGGCCGATTTCAATCGCGCGGGCAGCGGCCTGCCGTCTGCGGCTGTCTGACATCCCGTCGGACAATGCCGCCTCCATCATCCCCTTCCAAAGCCGGGACGTGCGCGGTGTCGGTTGGCCGGCGCCGCGTTGGCCACGCGGATTATACTGCGCCAAAAGCGCGGGCAGGCGGGCTGCGACCTCTTCGCGGGACATGCCGTTGCGCAATGAGGGGGCATAATAGGTCCGCAAGATCAGCATATCAAAGCCGGTCAGCACGGCATGGATATTGTCGTCGTTAAACACGGAATCAGGCAGGCTGTACAAATCATTCAAAGGCCCCAATGCCTGCGCCAGTTCTTCGTGCAGACAATCGCGCATTTCCTGCGGTGTCGCCCCGATCGGGATAAAGATCGCCGCTTTGTCGCGTCGTTCCAGCGTGCCCCAATCCAGTATATCTGAATTGCGGGCCGCGCGAAGTTCTTCCCAGCTTTGCACACGTGGCACAACAAAGCAGGCAGCATTGGGTGCAATCCGCTGCATGGCGCGTGCGGGAATGGTCTGGATGACAATATTGGCCTGCGCTTCGGATGTCAGATTAATGTCGATCCGGGCCTCGCTGCGAAGTCGGCCGATCAAGGCACGTAGATCCCGCATCGCGGCGGGGGGCAGGTTTCCCGCGGTGCGCACCGTGATCGGGCCTTCAAAGCGGGTCAGAACGGCCAGCGGTCGCCCGCTTTCCATTTCAAACGACAGGTCCATGAAGTCGGCAGCAATCTGCGAATTTGCGCGGGTTGCAGGCCCGGGGCTTTGCGCCACAAAGCTGCGCATCGGGGGGAAATCCAGAAAGATCGGCTCTGGCGCCGGTGCAGTCGGCACTTGGGCACAGGCCGCGGCAAAGCAGAGCGCAAGCGCCGCAAGGCGTCGGAAAGAAAGGAAGGTAAGGGCCATGGCTGCGCTACTCGTCATTCTATTTTTTTCTGACAATAGCGGGCTTTGCCCTTAGGGCCAGTCAATTCCCTGTGGGCGTCTGCTTAGCGTTGGCTGCGGGCCATAAATGCAAGACGTTCGAACAGATGGACGTCCTGTTCGTTTTTCAAAAGCGCGCCGTGCAATTTGGGCAATGCATTTGCCGCGTCGCGTTTGAGGTCTGCTGCGTCCAGATCCTCGGCCAGCAAGAGCTTGAGCCAATCCAGCACCTCTGATGTCGAAGGTTTTTTCTTGAGGCCGTTCGTTTCGCGGATTTCATAGAATTGCGTCAGGGCGGCAGTCAACAGCGTGGCCTTGATGCCGGGATGGTGGACCTCGACGATTTTCCGCATTGTTTCGATGTCGGGAAACCGGATGTAGTGGAAAAAACAGCGGCGCAGGAATGCGTCCGGCAGTTCCTTTTCATTATTCGAGGTGATGATGACAACAGGGCGGTGGATGGCCTTGATGGTCTGGCCGGTCTCGTAGACATGGAATTCCATCCGGTCGAGTTCTTGCAGCAAATCATTCGGGAATTCGATGTCGGCTTTGTCGATTTCATCAATCAGCAGAACAACTTTGCCGTCTGCCCCGAAGGCCTGCCATAGCTTGCCCTTTTTGATGTAATTCGCCACATCGTGAACACGGGCGTCACCAAGTTGGCTGTCACGCAAACGGCTTACGGCATCATATTCATACAACCCCTGCTGTGCCTTCGTCGTTGATTTGATGTGCCATTCGATCATCGGCAGACCGAGGGCCGCGCTGATCTGGCGGGCAAGTTCCGTCTTGCCGGTGCCGGGTTCACCTTTGACCAGCAAAGGGCGCTCGAGTGTGACGGCGGCATTGACCGCCATGTTGAGATCGTCAGTGGCGACATAGGTATCGGTGCCGGTGAATTGCATGTCTGTGCCCTTTGAAATTTTGAAGAACCTAAGCCTGTCGTGGATAATCATCAACACCCTGTCATGAGACAAAATGGGGGGGTGACACCATCTTAACATACAGATAAACGTCCCTAAATTGGGGGAGCTGCAGTCTGGAAGATTTCCCGGGACTGCTCCGAACTAAAGGGAAAAAGAATGAAGTCCGAAGCGTTTCAACTTGATGACTACCGCCCTGCCGACGACGAGCCGTTCATGAACGAACGTCAGACCGAGTATTTCCGTCGCAAGCTAAATGACTGGAAAGCAGAGCTGATGGAAGATAGCCGTGACACCGTCGCCGGCATGAAAGACCAGACCCGCAATATTCCCGACATCGCCGACCGTGCGTCCGAAGAAACCGACCGCGCACTGGAACTGCGGACGCGGGACCGTCAGCGCAAGCTGGTCAGCAAAATTGACGCGGCGCTGCGCCGTATCGACGAAGGTGAATACGGCTATTGCGAAATCACCGGCGAGCCGATCTCGCTCAAGCGTCTGGACGCGCGTCCGATCGCAACCATGAGCCTTGAGGCCCAAGAGCGTCACGAACGCCGCGAGAAAGTGCACCGCGACGACTAGATGGGCAACAACGCACAGCGTGACATTGCCATTGTCGGAGGCGGAATTGGCGGCCTGACCGCGGCGCTTGCCTTTGCCCGTCAGGGCGCGCGTGTCACCATCTACGAACAAGCCCCTGCGCTCACGGAAGTCGGGGCAGGGCTGCAAATCACCCCGAATGGCGCGCGTGCATTGAATGCGTTGGGGTTGGAAAAGGCGCTAGCTGCATCCGGGATCACGGCACAATCGGTTGCGCCCATGGACGCGCTGTCAGGCAAACAGATCACTCGGTTTGATCTGTCCGCCCAAAACCCCGCATATAGATTCTATCATCGTGCCGCATTAATCGATGTGCTGGCGCGAGCCTGCGCCGCCGCCGGTGTGACGGTGAGGCTGGGCGCGCGCATCGATATGTTGCGGCCCGACGGCAGTTTCATGCTTGGTGACAAACGGATCAAACCCGCTCTGACGATTGGAGCTGACGGGCTGCATTCGGTCGTGCGCGGGCTTATCAACACCGCGGCAAAGCCATTCTTTACGGGGCAGGTGGCGTGGCGGGCATTGGTGCACTCAGACAAGGCTGATCCCGTCGCCCGCGTCTGGATGGCCCCGGGGCGGCACATTGTGACTTACCCGCTTTCTGGGGGCAGATTGAATATTGTCGCTGTGCAGGAACGTAGCGGTTGGGCAGCAGAGGGTTGGCATCATGATGATGACGCGGGCAACCTGCGCCAAGCGTTTGCCGATTGTTCCTGGAAGGTCAAAAGCATTCTGGCAGATGTGGAAAAAGTCAATCTTTGGGGACTATTCCGGCATCCGGTCGCGGCAAAATGGCATGTTGGTACCATCGCCATTCTGGGCGACGCAGCCCATCCCACGCTGCCGTTTCTGGCACAGGGGGCCAACCTAGCGATCGAGGATGCCTATGTCTTGGCAAGGGTTTGCGATGAATATCCGGGTTTGGATCAAGCACTGCGTGCTTACCAGGAACAACGGCGTGCACGTGTTGTCAGGGCTATTGCCGCGGCCAACAGCAACGCGCGCAACTATCACTTTGGCGGGGTGAAAAAGCTTGTGGCGCATACCGGCCTGCGGGTTATGGGAAAAACCGCGCCGAACGCGTTCTTGAACCGGCTAGGTTGGCTTTATGACCATGACGTGACGGCCTGACGCTACGCTAGCGATCGCAAGGCGGCACATCCTTCAGCTTATCGGTCATGTCCTGCAACTGCTTGGCCGTCCACCTTGAATGCACACGCTTTGTGCTTGCTGGCTGGTTTTGCAGGCCCAACAGCGGCTTTTCATGATAGGCACGTTGCGGGCGGATCGGACGCGGGACAAATCCGCCGCCACAGGTCGGACAGACATTTTTCAGAACGGTTTCAACGCATTTTTCGCAATAGGTGCATTCATAAGTGCAAATGCGCGCCTCTGCCGCATGAGGCGGCAAATCGCGGTCACACCATTCGCAGTTCGGTCGAAGTTCCAGCATGTGCATTTCCAGATGAAAATTATGGGGGTACTACCAGTTCCGGTTTGCCTGATCCGTGACCAACTCAAGCACTGTATGCGAGCGCCAGTCAACACGGTAGATATCATCCTCGATCCGCATATAGACCCAGCCATCGCTGACCGCGGGCAAACCGTAGTAGCGTGAATTCATCAGCATCGAGTATTGTCCGCGCTCAAGCACCTCGCCGATTTCGACGGGTGGTTCCGAATTTGCCTGCGATTGCGGGACTACGACGCAAGACGCCCCCGCAACAGCCATGCGGCATTGCGCCGCGGCCAAGGTCGGCAATGTGGTGGCAATCGCCAGAATGAGAAAACACCTGCGCATGGCGCCAATGATCATGAAATCATAGGGCGAGGTCAACCCAGACCGGCACGTGGTCGGACGGCTTGTCGCGCCCGCGCACGTCTTTTTCGATCCAGCAGGCGTTAAGCAAGTCCGCGCATTGCGGGGTCAGCAAGAAGTGGTCAATGCGGATACCATCGTTCCGATCCCACGCGCCCGCCTGATAATCCCAGAATGAATAATGGCCCGGTGCGGCCTCGACGGCGCGGAAGGCTTCGGTGTAGCCAAGGTTCAGGATACGGCGGAATGCCTCTCGGCTGGCGGGGCTGAACAGAGCAGCGTCGCTCCATGCGTCAGTGCGGGCGGCGTCTTCGGCCTGTGGAATGATGTTATAGTCGCCTGCAAGCAGAGCGCATTCCTCTGCTGCGATCAATTCCGCCGCGCGGGTGCGCAACCGTTCCATCCAGCGTAGTTTATAATCGTATTTGGGGCCCGGCGCGGGATTGCCGTTCGGCAGGTATAGTCCGCAAATCCGTAACGCCTTTTCGCCGATAACTGTGGCCTCGATGTATCGCGCCTCGACATCGTCAACGCCCTCTCGCCCTGCGCCTTCGGCACCGGGAAGCCCGCGGGTGACATCCTCGAGCGGGTACTTGGACAGCAGCGCCACCCCGTTGAACCCCTTTTGACCATGGGTTTCGACGACATAGCCCTTGTCCTCGAATATCTCGCGGGGGAAGTTTTCGTCGACAGATTTGATTTCTTGCAGGATCGCGACATCGGGTTGGGCATCATCGATCCAGTCGGTCAGTGCGCCGATACGGGCTTTGACGCCATTGATATTGAATGTCGCGATTTTCATGTGCCGCCCCCAAAGTTCACGTTGGTTTTGAACCACGCGCGGGCAGGGCGCAAGCAACTTACATCGAGAAGGACGTACCGCAGCCGCAAGATGATGTCGCATTGGGGTTGTTGATCACGAAACGTGCGCCGATCAGTTCTTCGCTGAAATCAATCACGGCATCGGCCAGAAACGGCAGCGACACACTGTCGATTACCACGGTTTCGCCCTGTTCGGACAAGACAAGATCATCATCTTTGGGATCATCGAGGTCGATCTCGTACTGAAAGCCGGAACAGCCACCGCCTTCGACTGCCACGCGCAACGCCTTGCCTTGGGCAGACGCGCCGATTTCGGCAAGCCGTTCAAAGGCGCGGGCAGTGACTTTGGGTGGGAGAGTGAACATTCGCTAGACCTATCGGTTCGGTGTTACTTGCAATATAGGGGGTGCAGGCAAACACGACAAGACAGGCAAATCACAATGGCAGCGCCATATGCAACCGATCCTGCAAATCCGCGGGGGCGGCTTTATGCAGAAGAAGAAAGCACCTTTCGTTCACCCTTTCAGCGTGATCGGGACCGGATTATTCATGCCAGCGCATTTCGGCGGCTCAAGCACAAGACGCAAGTGTTCATCGAACATGAAGGCGATTATTTCCGGACGCGTCTGACCCATTCCATCGAGGTGGCGCAAGTCGCCCGCACGGTTGCAGCCGCGCTTGATCTGAACGTGGAACTGACCGAGGCGGTGGCCTTGGCCCATGACCTTGGTCACACCCCGTTCGGGCACACCGGCGAAGAGGCGTTGAATGCCTTGATGCAGCCCTACGGCGGCTTTGACCACAATGCCCAAGCCCTTCATATCGTGACAAATCTGGAACGGCACTATGCCGAATGGGACGGGCTGAACCTGACGTGGGAAAGCCTTGAAGGCATTGCCAAACACAAC
>CBDTYC010000024.1:0-15933 GCA_965364495.1 uncultured Yoonia sp.
GACGCCCGTGCCATCACCACCGCCAATGCGGTTGGTGGCAAGGCTGAAACCAATCGCCGCAGCACCAGCACCGGCACCCACCGCAAAGGCGGCTGCGTCAGATACAATACGGGCGTTGATTGTCGCCAGCGCGTCTGCATCGACCATCACAGCGCCTGTGGTATCAATGTCGGATGCGATCAGGTTAGGGACTGCAACAGTGCCGATATCCTGGCCTGCGATCTCTGCTGTGGTTGTTGTTTCAATAACGTTCAGTGCGGTTGCACCACCGACGGCGATGCTTGCGCCGATTGCGCCACCCGACAATGCAACGGCTGCTGCAGCGGCTTCGGCGTCGATGTTGGATGTATCGTCTGCATCCACAGTCAATGTTGTTGCGTTGATATCGGCGCCCAGCACACGGGCAGAGGTTTCGCTGGTGATCTGGTTGTTCGCAATGCCGACACCGACAGAGACAGACACGCCAACCGCGCCCACAGAGGCAGAGATTGAAACCGCAGATGCATCCGCATCAATATCGGCATTGTTCAGTGCTTTGACGGTGACGGCCCCGCCATTGATACCGATACCACCGGTTCCCGAGATAACCGCGTCGGTGATGCTTTTGATCCGGTTGACGACGGAAACGCCTGTGCCAGCTAGTGCGACACCGACAGCACCGCCCGCCGCAGCAACCGCACCTGCGATTGTCGTGGCCAGAATGGTCTGGGACGCTGTTGAATCGACCGACACAGCGTTGGAGGTTGAAACCTGTGATCCCACGATGCGGGCAGAGGTGACTGCACCCACGGCATCAAGGTTGATCCGTTCCCAAAGTTCCGCGTTGCCGTAGTCCTGATCGGACAGATCGACCGTGGCAGGGGCTGTTGCGGCGAGTGTGCCGATAAAGCGGTAAATGTCGCCGCTGCGCGCGCCTTCAAGGATTTCGACAGTTGTCACGCCTGTTTGCAGGACCGCGGCTTCGTCGCTGGTATCATGGGTTGCGGTGACGCTATCATCGTTCACGTAGCCTACAAAGTTGCGGGCAACCGCGACACCGATGGACGCGCCAACGCCGACTGCACCAGCGCCAACCGATGCGGCAGCCGCGATCACCTTGGCGATGATGGTGCCATCGCTAGCGGCATCCACAAGGATGTTTCCGCTGGCATATATGACTGCACTGTCCACAATCGCCGCATCAACGGTCGTTGTGATCTGGTTCTGCACATCAGCACCGGCACCGGCCACCCCGACGCCGACAAGACCGCCACCAATGGCAAGCGACGCCGAATAGGCCGTCGACAGGATTGTCGCGGAATCCGTGGCCCGGACTGTCACGTCGCCGGCTGTGGCGCGGACATTGTCACTAACGTTGCGGATCTGTGCGACAACGTCGCCAGCAATTTCGTTGCGCACCAGTGTGACGCCGATTGCCACAGCAACACCGGCCGTGCCACCAATGGCCGCCGCGACGGCCGCCGCAGCCGCAAAGCCTTTGATCTTGGAGACATTGGCCGCGCTGACGGTGATGGTATCTGCGGAAATCGCATCGCCTGTCGCAGACGTGTGATTGCCGTCGATATAGGCTTGGGTCAGCACATCAATGCTGTTTTCGACATAGACGCCCGCACCGGCCACGCTGACCGCTGCAACACCTGCGCCCGCAATCGCGGCAGAGCCTGCGACCGTTGTGGCGTTGATGATTTGCGCACTTTGCGCTTCGATCGTCAGGTCGCCACCGGCGCCCAGATCGGAGTTCAGCGCATAGGCTTTGACTTCGGCCAGATCACTGCCGATTTTGTTGAAGGCCAGTGAAACACCAAGTGACACGCCGACGCCCGCCGTACCGCCACCAGCGGCCGCAACGGCCAGCGATACGATCGTGGCCGAGATAGAGCCCGCGTTCGTGGCCGAGATTTCGATGTTGCCCGATGTGGTATCAACGTCAGAGCCGCTGATGTAGGCGTTCGTGATCGTGTCGATCTTGTTTTCGACGTAGGCACCGGATGCCGCAATCGAAACACCGGCTGTGCCGCCAAAGCTGGCTGCGAGGCTTGCCGCCGCTGCGACAACCGAAATGGATGCGCGGCTAAAGACAAGATTGCCACCGACGATATCAAGTTCAAAGGTGCGCCCGTCAGGCGCGATCAGAATCCAGCCAGAGCCGCTTTCTTGCTTGGTCAGACGTGCTTGCAGCGTATCTGCGCGCGCAGCTTGTTCGGCGGCAGTCATGTTGCTTTGGTCAGCCACAGCGGTCGATACTTGCTGATCCAATGGCAGTTCAGAATTCAACTGCCCGATCAGGTTCAGCATCACGCCGCGGTCGCCGTTTACGTCGTTGTTGTCGGGGATTTCTGTATCACCGCTTTCGACCAGATCGGTTTCAACCGCATCATCCAAAAGCGCCGTTGTCAGCCCGTTCAATGCAGCGGTATAGCTGTCGGCTGGCAGGACCTGCGCAGAGACAAAGACGCCGTCATCGGCAGCGGTGCCGTTCGCATCGACATCCATGTTCTGGATATAGGCGTTGGCTTCGTTCGAGATTTCGTTGAACGCAAGGCTGATTGCAATCGAAACGGCAACGCCGGCGCTGGCACCGATACCGGCGGACAGCGCGGCCGCGCCTGCAAAGGCGTCAATCTGCGATTTGTCGTTTGCGGTGACTGTCACCTTATCGGCCAGCACGCTTTGCGTGCCGTTGCCGGAAATATAGGCGGTTGGATCAGCGGCAATTTTGTTACGTGCAAAGACACCACCACCGGCAGCACCGACACCGTTGTTACCGGCTGCAATCGCGGCAGATACAGCGATGATTGTGGCTTTGATCGACTGGCGCGCGTCTGCGACAACCGCGACATCGGCACGGCTGCTGTCGGCTTGTGCCAGCACAGATGTGTTTGTCATCGAGGCGCGGACTTCGGCGCCCTGACGCTCCAGGCCGACGCGTTCCCATAGCTGGATGTTGCCGTAGTCCTGTACGGACAGGTCAACCAAAGTTGGATCGCCTTCCGAATCAGGTGGGCCTTGCAGGTCTTCTTCGCCGATGTAGCGGTAAACCTCGTTGGCGCGCGCGCCTTCGACGACCTGGACGACCTGGCCGGTTGTGACGCTTGCAATCGCTGCATTGTCTGAATCGTAGTCAACGGTCACGCCATCAGCGCCGTTATCGGTCCAGCCGATGTAGTTTTCTGCAACCGAGATGCCGATCGCAACTGCTACGCCAGAGCCACCAGACAGCGCACCCGAGAAGGCGGCCGCAAGGACTTCGGCGTCGATTTTGGCGATGGAATTGGCCGTGACCGAAATCAGGTCTGCCGTCACAAAGCTGGTGCCGATATCGGCGATTGTGCCGCCAAGGATCGTGTTGACCGCGACAGCGCCGCCGCCGGACACGGCGACAGAAGTGCCGCCACCGCCAGAAATGGAAGCCGCAGCCGCACGTGAACTTGCGATGATTTCGCCAGTGCGGGTCGCGCTGACTGTGATCGTGCCATCTTCGGCGGATACGGGATTAATTGCGGTGCCCGAACCTGTGATCTTGGCGGATGCATCGGTCAACAGCGTGTTGCGCGCGAATGCGACCGCGACACCGACCGAGATGGTCTTGCCAGCGCTTACCGCAATAGAGGCGGCGGCGGCGGTGACTTTGGCGTCAATTGCGCTGTCGTCATTTGCTGTGACGTTCAGATCGCCGCCTGCAACGATGACAGAAGATCCGGTGATCAGCGCGTCTGTCTTGGCCGCACCTTTGTTCTGGGCGATGATTGGCGCCACGGAAACGGTCGTGCCATCGGACAACGACAGGGATGTTGCCAGCGATGCGTTCAGAATTGTCGCATCAATCGTCATGTCGGATGTGGCCAGAACATCAACGTCACCGTTGGTCGCGCTTAGATCACTGTTGATGACTTTCGCTTCGGCACCGGTCGGGGTCACATCCGCGATCTCTGTTCCGATCAAGGCGTCAACTGTATTGAACAAGAAGTTCTGCGCCTCGACACCGATCGAGTTGAAGGCAAGAACCACACCGACGCTGATTGATGTCCCCGCACCTTCGGCAACTGTCGTCGCATCCATATTAGCAATAAGCGTGGCCGTGTTGTCGGCCAGCACGTCGATGCCGCCGTCGGCTGCCGTCAGGTCGCTGTCTTCAACGGAAGCGAACGCATTGGCATTGATAACGTTGGATGCAATCGTGGCGTTGACTGCAACGGTATTGCCGCCAGAAAAGATTGATCCGCCGTCAGCCTTGGCTGTTGTTGAATTCGCCGCCGTGATCGACGCATTTTCAATCGCACTTACGACGATATCGCCGGTTGTCGCATCCACGGTTGCGGAATTGATCGCCGCATCGACACGCGCGTTGACGTCGTTCGTCGCAATCAAAGCGCCAACGGCTGTTGAGTCGCTGGATGTGACGTTCAGGTTCACGCCCGGAGGAATGAGGTTCTCGAAATCGACTTCTTCGCGCAATTCCCAAAGGGCGTCCGCTTTGAAGTCGATCGCACCCAGATCCAGCGTGCTGCCATAAGTTGTCGGGCCGACATAGGCGTAGAACGTGCCTTCATCCGCCGCAGTCCAGGTTCCGGGCAGATCGCCGGTGTTGCTGCCAATGCGGACCCGCTGACCGGTAAAGACCAGTTGCGCACCAGAGAAGGTCGTGAACGCGTAGTCGTTCATTCCTTTTTCAAGTGCGTTGGTGATGACCGAAAGACCACCGTCGTTGGTCACTGTCGAAATCGCATCCAGATCATTGGTCGCGTCAATGCTTGTATCGTCCGAACCTACGACGCGAACGCCGGTGCCGCCGTTGATGTCGTTGGCAAATTCGACCCCGTCACCGAGCAAAGCAAAGTCTGTTGTCAGATCGACAACATCCAGATCAACCAGCAGCGACACGCCGGTAAAGCGGTACAGATTGCCGTCCTCACCAAGGACCAGATCGCCGTTTTTCAGCGTGACCTCGTCGCCGCTGCTTTCGGTGTAGTATTCGCCTATGATGCTGGCGTCCGCTGCACCGGCAATACGGTTCAGTGACACGATGACACCTGCCGCCGCGCCAGAGGCATTGACCAGCGCAGAGGCCGCAGATGTTGCTTCGTTGCCGGCAACCGCCGTGATCATTGCTTCATTGGTTGCCACAACGGCCACTTCGCCAGCAGCGCTGGCAGTGGTGTTACGCATGTAGGCTTGTGCTTCGACCGCGTCGGGATCGCCCAGCAAACTTGCGTCGCCCAGCAGCGCATCAACAGTCGCAAACAACAGGTTCGTCGCCTGATATCCAACCGAGTTGTACGCCAGCGTGATCCCAACCGCCGTATCGCCACTTTGGGTGATAGAGTTGTTGGTTGCGATCATCTCGGCTGTGTTCTTGGCATCAACAAGGATGTTGCCAAGGCCACTGGTGTTATCGGTCGCGGTCAGGGTGGCTGTATCGGTAAACGCGCGCGCCCCACCGTTCAGTGTGTTTGTCGCAATAATGCCGTTGACCGCGATGGAATCGCCGCCGCCGATGGCCGAACCACCAGACGAGATGACAGAAGCATCTACATCCGCGTTCATCAGCGCATCTTCGATGGCTTGCACGGTAATGTCGCCGTCTTGGGCCGTCACAACGGCGTGGGTGATGTAGGCTTCGGTGTCGGCGCGCAGATCGTTGGTGACCAAGATGCCGCCAACGCCGTAGGAATCGGAATCTGTGACGTTAAAGCCTTGCGGGATCACGGATGAAACAGGGTCCAGTTTCCACAGGTCAAGGTTGTCAAATGCAGTGTCTGACAGATCAACGCCAACCGCAGGTTCGCCGAGATAGATATAGACCGAGCCCGGTGTGCCGGAGGCGTTCGGGTTCGGGTTCGAGTCGTCGCCGTAATTGTCAGCTAGACGGACCTTTTGGCCGTAATCAAGTTCTGCCAGTTGCGCGCTATTCGTTGCGATCCAGTTGACGGTCGCGAAATCATTCAGCGTTTCTTGCAGCACATCCGCGCCGCCTGTGTTGGACACAGTGCTTTCGGATTTCATTGTCGTGTTGGACAGCAGGCGGGCTGTGTCTTTTGCGATGACTTCGACGCTACCACCGGCGACAACCTGTGTGCCTGTCAGGGCAGCGGAATTGTCGATATAGGCGTTCGCTTCGCCGGCAACTTTGTTGTTTGCCAACACCAGCGCAATGGATTTGCCAGCGGCGTCCACAATTGCACCCGCAGCAGAGGCCACGGCGTTCGAAACCGTGGCGTTCATCAGTTCATTCGAGGTCGCTTCGACGCTGACATCGGTACCGGCAGTGACGCCCGAGGCGACGATCCGTGCGGTGGCCGAAGACGGATTTTCCCCGTCGAGTGCCTCTGCGATCAATGGATCGGACACGATTGTATCGACCAGATTGAACAACAGGTTCGATGCTTCCCAGCCGATTGTGTTGAACGCCAGCGTGATACCGATGGCATCCGCACCGGAATCCGTCGCCGAGATGGAATTCGCGCTCATGACGGCGGCTTGTTCTGCGGTGACGTCAACGCGGCCAAGGGTGGCGACGATGGTACTGTCGTCGATTTCGGCCAATGCGCTGGTTTGCACAAGGTTGGTTGCGATCTGTCCGTTCACGGCGATCGTGTCGCCCGTGCCCCAAGCACTGCCGCCAGAGGCTGCTGTCTTGGTGTCGAGATTGGCAAGCATTGTGCCTTTTGATTCCGCCGTCACAGCGATGTCGTCACCTGCAGTGACGCTGACGCCGATGATCTGTGCTGTCGCGTCAGAGCGCACATCGTTGGTCACGATAACGCCGCCGTATGCGTAGGCGTTGCTTTCGGCCAGATTGCCGAAGTTCGGGAACAGATCCGCAACGGGAATGGCTGTTGTGACGTCTTCCCAAATGGCGTCATTGCCAAGCTGGGCCGTGGTCAGCGTGTCAAAATTGATCTGGGTGCCGAACAACGGCAATTCCGGACCGACGTATTTGTAAACGCGGCTAAGCGATCCTGTCAGGTTGCCGCCGTTGTCATCGGTGCCGGAAATGCGCACCAGATCACCTTGGAACAAACGCTGTGTTCCGGACATGCTGGTATAGCTGTAGTCGGTTTTGGCAAGCTCTGTGGCAATCGAGGCAAAAGCATCAAGGTTGTTGGTCGCGGTCGAGTCGACCGACAGCGTGGTGTCAGAGCGCAGGTTGGACGTATCGACGGCTTGCACCGTGACACTGCCGCCCGCGTTGACCGCGGGAGCAAAGCCGGTGGCCGCAAGTTCCCAGTCGGTTCCACCTGCGTAGTCTTGAACCGAGTCTGACAGGTCAATCGCGAGTTCGTCATTGGCGATGACGAAAACATCACCTGCGTTGGCACCGATCAGCGCCAGCAGGTCCAGACCGGCGGGATTGTTCAAATCTACGCCCCTGTATGTGACGATGTCACCAGCAACAAATGCACCTGTCGCATCATGCACACGGATTGTTGTGCCTGCGACCAGATCAGTCAGCGTTGTGCGGCTTGTGTAGTCAAATTCTGTGACACGGGTCTGATCATCGCCGACATATTCATAAAGGGTGCCGCCAAAATCAACGCGGTCGCCTGCGCGCAGTGACGTTGCCGTGTCTGCATCTGTCAGCGGCGTCGCACCCTCGCCGGAAATCCATGCTTTTGTTTCGCTCGACACGCGGTTTGTCGCAAGGATGCCACCAGCGGATGACGCATCGGCGCCAAACTTGAGGTCCTTGATGCCCTTGTCCGCGTTTTCAGGCTTGGCGCCGGAAATGGCTGCGTCAAACAGTGCTTTGTCGTTCTTGCCGGCTGTCGCTGTCGCGTTTCCTACAACGGCGCTGAGAATATTCACGCGGCTAAGCACCAAGGCACCGGCAGCGCCGGTTGCGACCTGCCAGATGTGGCCGGCGGCGTCCGAAATATACCAGAATGCCCCGGGAGAGATTGTTTCGACGGTCAACGGACCGGTTGCGGTGTCGTCAACGGCGGCAATCTGCAAAAGCAACGCATCAAGGATCGCGGAATCGGCGGCGTTATCGCTGTCGGTGTTGTCGAAAACCGTAACATCATCAAGGTCTTGGGCCGAAATACCGGCCAGATCGTCGATCAGGACCTCTTGGGTGTTTGCCCTGACATCAATGTCACCGCCCGCATCAATATCCGAGCGTTCGATATAGGCATAGGCACCGACAGGATCCTGATCAATCAGGTAGTCAGAGCCGAGGATCGCATCAATCGCCTGGAAGAAGATGTTGGAGGCATCGACACCCAAAGAGTTGAAAGCAATCACAACAGACACGGATTCCGAGCTTGCAGTCATTTCGGTCGTGGTGGATGCATCAAGAACAGCGATGTTCAGGGCGTCAACAACCAGATTGCCGGTGACAGAATTCACCTGACTGTCGGTGATATAGGCTTTGGCTTTGGACAAAAGCGTGTTGGTCGCGATGATGCCGCCAGCGGCTTCTTTTGACTGGATCGTGCTGGCTTCCAAGGCTTTGAGCGTGGCACGTTCGACCGCAGTCACCGACACGTCGCCGTTTGCCGTGACTTGGGCGTTGTGAATGAAAGCTGTCGCGCCGCCAATGGCTTCGTTGCGCGAAACAAGACCGTATTTGGCCTCGGCGGAGCCGCCAGCCAAGTCCATGGCTTTGGACAGGATGCCCGCAAGTTTGGACGGAACAAGGTTGCTGCTGGTCGACAATTTCCACAGACCGTAATCTGTATAATCTGCGCCAGTTAGACCGGTTCCATCCAGCGCGATGGTGTCGGTTTGACCCATGTACTGATAGATATTGCCTTCTTCGCCAGCGATATTTGATCCCACATAGACCAGATCACCGAATTCGACGGTTTTGGAACCGCTGAAAGATGTCAGCATGTAGTTCTGCTGCAGCTTTGCGCCGATGCTGTTCAAAAGCCCGATGCCCAGATCGTTGGTCTTTTTCGAGCCTGTGACCATCGCCGTCGTCGCGTTCAGAAGAACCGCGTCGACCGCATCAACGGTCACTGCACCGATGTCGGTTGTCAGGGTTGAATTTTCGATGCTGGCCGTGGCCATACCGTCCATCATGTTCGAGCCAAGCACAGCGCTTGTCGCCGCACCGGATGCCCCGAAGGCCGCCGCCGCATTTGCAGTGACGTTGTTGTCGGTCTGGGAAATCAGTGTCGCGTTGCTGGTCGCTGTGACTGCGACGTCTGCATCTGCGGTTGCGGTGCCCTGAATTGTGGACCCGACAATGCGCGCCGTCGCATTTGACGAATCCGCTGGCCCGATATCGGTGCCGATCAGTGCGTCAATCGCCTGGAACAACAGGTTGGTCGGGGCATAGCCCAATGTGTTGAATGCAACGGTGATGCCGACGGCCTCTGCACCGGCGGACATCGCGTTGGACAGCTGCGCGTCAAGCAAGGCGCTGTTTTCGGCATCAACCTTGACAGTGCCGCCCGATGTGACCGTGCTGTTCGTGATCTCTGCAAGGGCTTCGGAAAGAACGGTGTTCGTCACAAGTGCGCCACCCGCAGCAAGGCTATCGCCATTGCCGTTGATCGAGCTGCCGCCGGAAGATACGCCAGCCACATCACCGACGGATGTGTTTTCGGTCATGGCTTTGGCTTGAACGGTGACATCGCCGTCTGCTGTGATGGTCGCACTGGCGACCCGCGCTGTTGCCGCACTGTCAACTTCGTTGCGCGCCACAAGCCCGCCAACGGCGTTGGAATCCGAACTGGTCAGGTTGAAACCTGTCGGGACCAGTGACGTTTCAAGAACTTCTTTCCAGATGTCCTTGTTGCTGTAGTTGGTGGTCGCAAGGTTCACTGTCGCAGCTTCGCCAAGATAGACGTAGACCGCGCCGGGTGCGGCATCGCTGGTCGGATCGGTCGGGACATATTCGCCGCCGCCGGGCAGGCCATCAAGGTCATCAATCAGTGACACCCGTGTGCCAAAGGTGATTGCCTGTTCGTTGGCCACGCTTGACGGGATCAAGCCGCCAGAAAGTGTGGTCGTGCCGTTGGTGCGGAAATCCGCAGGGGATAGCAGGCCAAGGGCCTGATCAATCGCAGTCAGGCCGCCATCGTTTGTGCTGGTTGCTTCGGTGACAACCTTGGCGTTTGACGCGATCTTTGCCGTGTCAGAGGCGCTCACGGTTACATTGCCACTGTCTGACGCGACGCTTTCGCCGGCCGCAGAATTCAGGATTTCAGCCTTTGATTTGCTGAGCACCTTGTTGTTCGCCAGAATAAAGGCCGCACCTGCGCTGGTGGCGTTATTGAGAAGGTTATTGCTCAGGGCCGCAGAGGACGCTGTATTTGAAACAGTCGCATTCACCAGTGACGTATTATCGGCCTGCACCAGAACATTGTCCGTGGCGTTGACATCGGTGTTGCTGATGTAGGCATAGGTCGACATATCGCCGGATGCATCGGCAAGGCCGGTGCCAAGCAAGCTGTCGATAGCGAGGGTCGTGATGCTAAGCGCGCTGCCAATATCATAGCCCATCAGGTTGAAAGACAGGCCCACACCCAAGACAGAGGATGCACCGCCCGCAACACGGAATTCGGCCTGCGAACGGGCGTCCATCAACGCGTTGTTGGTGGCTTGCACGGTGACAGTTGTCGCGCTGACAACATCAGAATCCGCGATAAACGCGGTCACGTCGCCGTTCATTTCGTTGTAAGACAGCGAACCGCCAAACGAAATCGTGTTTGTCTCGACTGTGGTCGAACCCGTCGTCAATGACAGCGTATCGACAGAGCTGGTCAGCTTCATATCGTTGGACGCGGTGACAGACACCGCACCCGTTGCCGAAATAGACCCGCCGGTGACAGAGGCTGTTACGGCGCGATTTACCTCGTTGATGCCAAGCGAGAAGCCGAAGTCGAGCTCTGTTCCGCTTTGGGACACATCATAAGAGAAATCTTCCGCGAGCGAATTATAGGTCGCGGTATCCGTTGCGCTGACGGTGATGGTTGATCCGGTCAATGCGCTGTTCGAAACAACTGCCGACGTGACGCCGGTTTCTGCGGACGTAATGGAATACTTTGATTGCGCGTCTGACACGCTTGTATTGCTGGCGGTGATTGCCAGCGCGCCGCCACTGGTTACGGCGGCGTTGGTCAGGGTGACCTGTGCGGTTTCATCTTCGAAATCATGCAGGGCGGCACCAATCAAAAGCGAATTCACATCGCTGGACACCGATCCGGTGTTGGCCGCGCTGATTGTTGTTCCGCCAGACCCTGTCCCAACAACCTGTTGCGCAGTTCCCGTGACCGTAACGTGTGTGTTGCGGTCGACATTCACATTCGACGCCACGATCTCAAAAGAGGTCAGAGTCCCCCCGAAGAAGGCTGAATCCAGCAAGCCCAGATCAACGTCAACATCGACATTGGATGTTGCAGACACAGTGATCGCACCGTCTGCCGCGCCACCTGTGTTCGCCGCAATGCCCGCACCGTTCAACAAGGACACGGATGTATCGGTTTCCACATCGACAAGCGCAATTGAAACAGCCGTGATGACCGAAACATTGACCGTGATGTCGACATCGGTCGTTGCTGTCAGGCTGACATTGTCGCCGGTGATCGTGTGATTGCCGTCAACGACGATTGTCGCGCGGGCGGTTTGGTCGAAGTCGGCCAAGAAGCCAAGAATGCTATCTGCCTCACCGACATAGGTCGCAGAGCTGTTGAGTGTGACATCACCACCAGCGGTCAAATTCGCATCGACCGTGATTGCCGCAGTGTGCGACGACGTGATCGGCAAGGGGCTTGCCGCAAGGCCCGAGTTTATGTCTGTCCCTGTCGCCGCAGCCGTAAAGGTGATGTTGCCGCCCACCTCGGTTGCTGTCGACACTGTAATCTGTTCTGCAGTCAGATTGAGGTCGCCGCCAAATCCGGCGTCAAATGTCGTAATCTCGATGGAGTCGTTGCCAGTCCCCGCATCAATCGTCACGCCAAATGTCGCGGGAATTGCCGCGCCGGTGTAATGAATCTCGACCTGGTCGTCGCCACCACCAGTGAAGATGTTCACGCCATCGGTATCCCAACCAGCGTCATTGCTGGTGATCTCGCTCAGGACAGCAAAGGCATTGTCCTTGTCCTGAATCTGTACCCGCTGCGCGATGCCGATCCCGTCGTTGTAATCCTCGACGACGACCAGAAGGTTCTGGGCCGCATCGTTATTGTCCAAAGCCCCGAAACTGGGCAGGTCGGCAGACAACAGAATCCGCGGCTCGAGCGTATCAAGCAGGAAACGCCACGTGGCGTCGCGCATCGCATTGTACCGATCTTTATGCCGGCTCCGAAGCCGGTTTCTGATTTTTCGATTGTAGGGAAGCTTTGGCAAAACACCCGGTTCACGGGCACGGAAAGGCATAGGCAACTTAATTTCCTTCCATACATAAGCCGGCCAAAATTGCCGGCTACGTAATAGTTCATTTCCCGCACTGCTGCAGACAGGCGGGCCTTATGCCTCACAGTTGCATAGGGAAGTCCCTGTAATCAACCAATTTTGTTCAAAAAAAATAACTAATTAGCCTACGAAATGTGAAACAATAAGCTGTCACTTCCGGTTTTGTATCTGCGCAATGCCCGCAAGAACTTGGGTCCGCGTTGCGTCAAAGGCCTTATCGTTCTGCACAATAAGGTCCGCTTGGCTGCGCACACGGTCAAGTTGAACCAACAGGCTGGGGCGGACGATTGACTCGTATGCGTGCAAATGACCCTTGAGCCATTGGGCGCAATGAGGCCCCGTCGCGCCGTTGGCTTCCCACAGATTGGCGATGGTCTGTAACCTGCGCGACAAAGCCAGATCGAGAGGCGTTTCGATCCAGATGGAAATATCGATCAGGTCCCGTGTCGGGGACCACGCCCGACCCAAATGGGTTTCGTAGATGGTGATGCCTTTGGCCCGCGCAGACATTACGGCCTCGGCCAGACCGGGTGCGGGGATTTCGTCAATCGGGGCGCCGCGCTGCAACCATTCGCCGACTTCGGCCTCTGACCTGCGTGTCATCTGTTCATAGTCGTCGTAGTTCACCCGTGTCGCGCCCAGATGCGTCGTCAACCACCGCCCCAGTGTCGACTTGCCAGCGCCGGGTGGTCCCGAGATCGAGATAACGGGGCCGGTCATGGTTTGCGTCCCGACACGATGTGGAATCGCATATCCATATCGACGTCGACTTGGGTTATGTCGGTCAGCCCGCGTGCCGCGAATGCCGCCTGATAGAATTCGGGAGGGCGATAGAACGGTGCAAAAACAAGATTTGCAGTCATCGAAAACGGCATCGACCCTCCGCCAAACGCGCCGCGTTCGCAGATGATGATCCTGCCGCCGGGTACCAGATGCGCGACCGCGCGGTCCAGCATCGCGTTGACATGAGGGTCCGGCCAGTCGTGAAGGACGGATTTGAAAAGCACAGCGTCGGGGTTTTTGCCCATGACCTGTGGCCAGTCCGGCGTGCGGGCATCGCCCGCCACAAAAGCCAGCCGTGGATGCGCCCGATTTTCACGCCCGATGGCACAAACAGCCGGCAGATCAAGGACCGCGGCATGCAAGCCTGTATGCAAACGCAAGGCTTCGCGGGCGATGACGCCGGTATTTCCGCCAATTTCCAGAAGTCGCGCAACGCCCGCCAGCGGGAAATGTGGCGCCAGCACAGGGGCTTCTGCATGGCTCAGTGCGGTGACGTATTCAACCCAAGGACGGGTGGCCGCGATGGAGTCTGCGTCGGTCTGCATGGCCTTGTCATAGCGAAACAAAGCAAAGGTTTCACTGTTTCCCATAAACTTTGGCAGGTCACCCAGCAGGTCGTCCAAGCCATGAACGACATCACGGGCGGCAAGGCACAGAAAGCGGAGTTTTTGTTCAAGGATAGCGCGCCGTTCGGCCATGACGGCCACAAATGCAGGGGTCAGCACGCCGTCGGCCACTACACCTGAGGCTGTAAGCATCTGCCCCAATATCGCGCCGCCCTTTGTCTGCGGCATCGCTTCGCCTGCCAGCAGGCGGTCGATCACACCCTGCCGCAGCGCAAGATCAAGCGCCATCGCCCCTAGAAACTGGTCAAGGAATGCGTCTTCGGGCAGCAGCGAGGTTGGCGTATCTTGCAAAGTTCGGTCCCGTTGTTTGCGGCGCTGTCATGTGACGCACAATGCAGCTTAACGCGCACTTCGGGGGAAGGGAAAGGGTCTTGGAAAATGACTAAGACCGCGTTCCGCCACAAAAAAAATGACTGCGCGGAACAATTTTGGTTCACTTTTTGCTGACCTGTCTGTTAGGTCTTGTGGCGTATCTCTTGCCTTTGGGTCGTTTCGCGGCTCCGAGCGACGCGAATATTGGAGTAGTTTATTATGTCCTCCGCCTATTTTTTGACGGTGACCGCCGAAGATTTTTTGAATGCGGGCCGCTCGGTTACGGGGCTCGATTTCAACGGCGACGGGAACGGCGACCTTGTGATTGGTGCCGATCAAGCCGTTGATGGTTCATTCTCAACCTCGGGGCGTGTCGTCATTATCTACGGATCCGGTGCCGCAGACGAATTCGCGACGTCGACTTTCGACCTTGATGCGGCGGGCCTGACCGATGGGTCCGACGGGTTTTATATCACTGGCAACGTGGACAGCGAGTTGGGCTGGGATGTTCTGAATGCTGGCGACCAGAACGGTGACGGTGAAGACGACCTAGCGATTGTGTCGCGGGCGGACGGCACGATTACTGTACTATTCGGCGACACAAGCCCGCTGAGTGTTGATCTGTCGGCAGGCGTAGGCGCCGCTGGTTATACGATCACCGGTCTGCCTATTCTTTCGGATGACTATACTGTTTCTGGCGGAACAGATGTCAACGGCGACGGTGTGGCCGATCTGATCATCGGTGTTTCCGGTGGTAGCGGCACGGACAGCGTGCATGTGGTGTTCGGTGATGCGACGGGCGCAGACGTGGCCATTGGCGCGCTGGATGGCACAACGGGTTTCACCGTCAACGGGCTAGAACTGGTCAATGTTGACGGATTCAACATCGGGACGGTCGGTGACCTGAACGGCGACACGATTGATGATATTCTTCTGGGCCGTCCGGGTCCGGATGAAGACGGCATTGCGTCTGGCGATCTTGTTGTCATGCGCGGGACCGCGACAGTGCAACCCGCCAGTTTTGATATTGATGATCTTGAGGCGTCGGAAACGCTTGTTTTCACAGGACTTTCGGCAGAGGTCGCCGGAAAAACCTCGATCGCGGGAAATCTTGATATCAACGGCGACGGCTTTGACGATCTGGTGATCGGCGCCGCGCTTGATGATACGGCGGACAACAATGCGGGCGCGGTTTATGTTGTCTTTGGCGACAGCGGCATTGCGGATTCAGTTGACCTGACGGCCTTGAACGGCACGAACGGGTTCATGATCGAAGGCTTGGATGCGGACGATCAGCTTGGGCTGGTGGTGCAGTCACTGGGCGATGTGTCCGGTGACGGTCGCGATGATCTGGGTATCCTGACGGCTGCCGGCGATCTTTACGTGATTTATGGCGTCGATAGTGGCGCGAGTTTTGCGGCCAGTTTCAACCTTTCGACGCTGAACGGCGCAAACGGCTTTGCCTTTACCGGCCTATTCGACAGCACCCCCGACACGCTGAGCATTGCCGGTGTGTCCAGTATCAACAACGACAGCATCAACGATATTGCTGTAGGTGCCACTTTTGTTGGCGGGTTGGACGGCGAAACCCTTGTTATTCTGGGCGGCGACGCGAACTTTGACGCGCTTGATGGTGCAAACGGCGCGGATATCGACGGTATCGTTTCGTTTGCCGATCTCGGCGAAGTCACGTTTGCCCCGACAGATACCACGATTGTGATCGGCGGTGACACCACGGGCGAGCTGGACGAAGACGGGCCAAGCGTCAGCGGCAGTATTTCGATCACCGACAGCGACGCGGTTACCCCCCCGACATTTGCAGACCGACAGGTCAGTGGTGCTTATG
>CBDTYC010000025.1:0-15901 GCA_965364495.1 uncultured Yoonia sp.
GACGATGGCTTTGCGCGCTTTGCAAAGCTCGTGATCCTGATGTCGGCGGCCGCTGTGCTGCTGATGTCCGAAAGCTATATGCAGCATCGCGGATTGCTGAAGTTTGAATACCCGATTTTGGTTGCACTGGCCGTTGTGGGCATGATGGTCATGGTTTCCGCCGGTGATCTGATGGCGCTGTATATGGGCTTGGAGCTTCAGTCACTGGCGCTTTATGTGGTTGCATCGTTGCGCCGCGACAGCGCAAAATCCACCGAGGCCGGTTTGAAGTATTTCGTTCTTGGTGCTTTGTCGTCCGGTCTGCTGCTTTATGGCGCATCCCTGACTTATGGCTACGCCGGAACAACCCTGTTCTCTGGGATTATCGCGGCAACAGCGGATGGTGTATCGCTAGGCATGCTGTTCGGCGTTGTCTTTATGCTGGCAGGCTTTGCGTTCAAGGTTTCTGCGGCACCGTTCCACATGTGGACGCCAGACGTCTACGAAGGCTCGCCCACACCCGTAACCGCATTCTTTGCAACGGCCCCGAAGGTCGCTGCAATGGCTTTGTTTGCACGTGTTGCACATGACGCCTTTGGCAACATGGTCAGCGATTGGCAGCAGATCGTCGCGTTCCTGTCTGTGGTTTCGATGTTCCTTGGTGCGATTGCAGCGATCGGGCAGTCTAACATCAAGCGCCTGATGGCCTATTCATCCATTGCGCATATGGGCTTTGCCCTTATGGGTCTGGCTGCGGGCACGGCGTTCGGTGTACAGGCGATGCTGATCTATATGGCGATCTATGTGACCATGAATATCGGCACGTTCGCCTTTATCCTTTCAATGGAACGTGACGGTCTTCCTGTCACGGACATCCAGAGTTTACGCATGTATTCCAAGCGTCAACCGCTGCGCGCCTTGGCGATGCTTGTGCTGATGTTCAGCCTCGCAGGGGTGCCGCCGATGGTCGGCTTCTTTGGCAAGTTCTATGTTCTGCGCGCCGCCTATGACGGTGGTTTGGCATGGCTGGCCGTTGCTGGCGTTGTCGCCTCTGTGATCGGTGCATTCTACTACTTGCGGATCGTTTTCTTCATGTACTTCGGCGAAGAAGGCGACGTGCTTGACGGAAAGATGAACCCAGTCTTGTGGGCGTTCCTGATGGGCTCTGCTGCGGTGATGCTATTTGGTGTCGTGAACCTGTTCGGGATCGAACCTATTGCTGCCGCTGCGGCCGCGACGCTTGTCAACTAAAGACACCGTCCATGGGCATTGGCCAGAAGGCTATGCCCGTGTCGTGCTGGACAGTGTTGACAGCACAATGTCAGAGGCCGCACGGCGCGCACCAGATATCGAACGCCCTACATGGATCGTGGCAAAGACCCAGACGGCTGCACGCGGGCGGCGTGGCCGTCCCTGGATTGTGCCACAGGGCAATTTGAACGCCACGTTGATCTTTCGGCCTGACGCAACCGCTGCCGAGGCTGCAAAACGTTCTTTTTTGGCTGCGAATGCTCTTTTTCAGGCGCTTGCAATTTATGTCCCTTCGGAAAAACTGAGCCTGAAATGGCCCAATGACGTCTTGCTGTCCGGCGGCAAGGTTGCGGGTATTCTATTAGAAAGCAGCGGGCAGGGCCCGTTCGTGGACTGGCTATCCATCGGGGTTGGTGTGAACCTCAAACACACGCCCGAAGGTGTGACTGATGCAAGTTTCGCACCCACCAGCCTTCTGGAGGCCGGCGGTGGGGAGGTCGAGCCGCTTGATTTCCTGGCGACCCTTGCTGATGCCTATGCGACGCAAGAGGCGAAGTTGCAGCGCTTGGGGTTTGAGCGCATTCGCGAAGACTGGCTGTCCAAAGCCGCCCGTCTGGGCGAGGTCATCACCGCCCGCACCGGTCGCGAGGATGTGACTGGCATCTTCGACAGCATCGACAAAGACGGCAATCTTGTGCTGATTACCGGAACAGGTCCGCGCGCGATTTCGGCAGCGGATGTATTTTTCTAAGGGGAGGCAGCGCAATGCTACTGGCCATTGACTGCGGCAATACCAATACGGTGTTTTCCATCTGGGACGGAAGGTCGTTCATTGCGACGTGGCGCACCAGCACCGAGTGGCAGCGCACGGCAGACCAATACTATGTCTGGTTGTCTACCCTGATGCGGTTCCAGAAAGTTGATGTTGTCATCGACGAAGTCATCATCAGCTCGACCGTGCCACGGGTCGTTTTCAATCTTCGGGTTTTTGCGGACCGGTATTATAATTGTCGTCCGCTGGTTGTTGGCAAATCGGATTGCCTGTTGCCTATGCCGCCGCGCGTGGATGCAGGCACCCAAGTCGGGCCTGACCGTCTGGTGAACACCGCCGGAGCATTTGACCGGCACGGAGGTGATTTGATCGTTGTCGACTTCGGCACTGCGACAACCTTTGATGTTGTCGCATCTGACGGGGCCTATGTAGGCGGTGTCATTGCGCCCGGTGTGAATTTGTCGCTCGAGGCGCTGCACAACGCGGCTGCGGCATTGCCGCACGTCGATATTTCCAAACCGCAGGCTGTGATCGGCACCAATACGGTCGCTTGCATGCAGTCGGGTGTTTTCTGGGGTTATGTCGGACTGGTCCGCGAGATTTGCGCGCGGATCAAGGCAGAGCGTGGCGTGCCGATGCGCGTTATCTCAACCGGTGGACTAGCGCCCTTGTTCCAGCAGTCCGAAGCGCTTTTTGATGCATTCGAGGATGATCTTACGATTCACGGCCTGACGGTGATCCACAAGTTCAACAAGGCGAACAAATAGCCGTCGGTTTTCGTGGTCACTTGTTACTCCCAATGACGTACCACGGCATCGATTGCGTTGGTTGTGTATTCGTGGAAATACCAGCTATCGGCCTCTGGCTGGCTGGACTGCTTGACGATGGCGACGTCACGTTTGCGGTCGATGTAGACCCATTGTCCGTTTACGCCGATGGCGATGATAGCCTCTGAACCGGGGGTGTTTCTGATCCACCATTGCGCACAATAGCTCCAATAGCCGTTGGACATGTCTTCTTCTGCGCTGGGGCCGTTCAGGAATGCATTGGTGGATGCCCCTTTAGACAGCGTATCAATGACCGACTTTGGAATAACCTGCGCACCATTCCAGCGCCCGTTGTCCAGTATCATCGCAGCAAAGCGCGCCATATCGTTTGCACTGGCATTCAATCCGCCGCCTGCGAAAAGATTTCCCGCAGGATCAAGCATCACATATGCCGGATCGGTCATGCCGATTTTGGACCAGATACGATCTTCTATTGTCGCGATGAAGTCTGCGCCCAAGATCCGGTTCACGGCCCAATTCAGAACATCCGCCTCGGGGGTCTGATATTCAAAGACAGACCCGTGCGGACGGTTTGGGTCTTTCTTTATACTCATGGCGTATGTGTAAAGGTCCGGGCTGGCCGGTTCATCCGCTGCCTTGACGCCTGCACCCAAGACAGCGACGTAGTCGTGAATTTCGGCGGCAGGGTCTGCGTAGTCTTCGCTGAATTCAAGCGAGGTGGTCATATCCAACACGTTACCAAAGGTTGCCTCTGCAAAACCACCGCCGTTATCAAGTTCGGGGATGATCGACACTATCGGCGTGTCGCGCGTGACGCGGCCCTCTTCGATTGCCATCAAGGCGAATAGACCGATAAAGGACTTTGTGCAGCTGAACATGATATGCGGTGTGGCTGGGGTCATGCCATTGCGATAGGTCTCATAGGCAACCTTGCCGCCCTTTATGACCACGAAACTGTCAGTGAAGGTTTCCCGTAAGAACGTGTCGAAGTCCGCGCTGGAACCGTCTTGGCGCTTGACCATTGTGTTCGCGATTGTGGGGTCGGTCTCACGTACCAACTGCACAGTTTGCGGGGCGGGCGAAATCGGCGCCGTTGGCCATATCCTGCGCATATTCTGGTAAGCCCACCGATTGAACGGCGGCTCCCACACCCCATTGATCCTTGTGACGCGTTTGTCCGGAGGCGGGGGAAATCCTTGCATTAGTTTGAGGTCGGAATGGGTCGATGTATCGAAAGGGGCTATGTCACTCATGTGATCGGTTCCTCAAAACGACGCGATTGTTATGTGGTTGCCAAATATTCCCACAGACGGATTGATCGGGATAGCCAGAAAAAGGACTTTGTCATTTCGGACGCCGCAAGACTTCAACGTATTTGCCTTGGACCAAACAGAACATGCAGGTGCGAACATGCCCGACACCGGAAAGGCCACCTTTGGGACGTGACCAATCTGACACGAACGGTGGCAACGGTCGTTCCTCGTTGGACAGTTCGAGGTAACGCTCGACAACCTTGGGCCTAAGTGTCAGTTAGCCTGTCAACTGCATTCATCGGTGTGTACCCGCAAAGTGGTCCGCGACCGTACCTGAGAAAAATATTAAGGAAACGACATGACCGACCGCCTAATCTATCTACCCCTTGGAGGCGCTGGCGAAATTGGCATGAACGCATATGTTTATGGCTATGGCGCACCGGGCAAAGAGCGGCTGATTGTGGTCGACCTTGGCGTGACTTTCCCCGATATGGATGGCACGCCTGGTGTCGATCTGATCCTGCCGGACATTGCATGGCTTCAAGAGCGCAAGGCGCAGATTGAAGGCATCTTTATCACCCACGCACACGAAGACCATGTGGGCGCGATCGGTCACTATTGGGAACGTTTGGGTGCGCCTGTTTATGCACGGCCATTCACAGCCAACATTGCGCGACGCAAGTTGGAAGAACATGGCCACCCAGCTAGTGTGGTCAAGGTCGTCGGCGTCTATCCCGAAATGATCAATTGCGGGCCACTCAAGGTGTCCTATCTGCCAATCAGCCACTCGATCCCCGAAAGTGCGGGACTGTTGATTGATACGCCAGAAGGCCGTGTGCTGCATTCTGGTGACTTCAAGATTGATGAGACACCGGTTGTCGGCGATCCATGGAACGAAGCACTTTGGGAAGAGGTCTCGAAAGATGGTGTCAAAGCCCTGATTTGTGACAGTACCAATGTGTTTTCCAAGGATCCGGGACGTTCGGAATCGTCGATTGGCGACGCAATTGCCGAGATGATGAAAGAGGCAGGCGGCATGGTCGTCGCCACGACATTTGCATCCAATATCGCGCGCCTGAAGACGCTGGCAATGGCAGCAAAAAAGGCTGACCGGTCGGTCGTGCTACTGGGCCGTGCGATGCGCCGGATGGTCGAAGCTGCAACCGAAGTCGGTATTCTGAAGGGCTTCCCGCCTGTCGTCTCGCCAGAGGACGCGCTGAATATGCCGCGCGAGAATGTGATGCTGTTGGTCACCGGTAGCCAAGGTGAACGCCGTGCGGCCTCTGCCCAATTGGCGCAGGGGTCTTATCTGGGGCTGAAGCTAAAGGACGGTGATACGTTCCTGTTCTCGTCCAAAACGATTCCTGGCAATGAACGCGGCGTGATCCGCATCATGAACCAATTGTCCGAACTGGGAGTCGATGTGATTGACGATGCGGGTGGCAAATACCACGTATCGGGGCACGCGAACCGCCCCGATTTGCAGCGCCTGCACCAAATCGTCAAACCACAGATTCTGATCCCGATGCACGGTGAACACCGTCACTTGCGCGAGCACGTAAAATTGGGCGGTGAAAGCGGACTTGCGGGCATTGTGGCTGTGAATGGCATGATGATCGACCTGTCCGGCAACCGTCCAACAGTTGCTGAATATATCGAGACAGGCCGGACCTATCTTGATGGATCGGTTCAAGTTGGCGCAATGGACGGTGTGGTGCGCGACCGCATTCGCATGGCGCTGAACGGGCATCTGATTGTGACGCTGATCATCGATGAAAACGACGAACCTTTGGGCGACCCTTGGGTGGAAACCTCTGGTTTGGCCGAAACCGGGCGCAACAACGCCGCTTTGGTCGAGGTCGTCGAAGAGGACCTGAGCCAGTTTATCAATCGTGCAAACGCCAAGACGTTGCGCGACGACGTGAAGCTGGAAAAAGAGCTTAAGACGATTGCACGGCGGTCAGCACAGGGTGAGATCGGGAAAAAACCCGAAGTGACGGTCATTGTTTCGCGGTTAGGGTAGTAAATTTGTATTGCTGGCAACAAAACTAGGCTTGTCAGTGTTGACTTTTTGGCGCGAGGCACGAGCCTCGCGCTTGATCACGAATACGTGATCTGTTTTACCTTGTGGCAACCCGCACAGTTTTGCGGGGTCAAGCTAGTCATAAGGAGTAACCCTCGTGTTTCATTTTAAATCATTTATTGCTGCCGGGACTGTAGCATTGGCTATGTCGGCCTGTATGGATACGACGACCGCCTCTTCGTCTAACGGTGTCGTCGCGAACCGCAACGTTGTTATCGCCAACGCGACAGGCAGAACGATCTGGCGGTTTTATGGGTCGCGCGCCTCAACGTCGTCTTGGGAAGAAGACATCCTCGGTTCACGCGTCCTGTCCAGCGGTAGTTCGGTCAACATCGACTTCGACGACGGTACTGGTGCATGCATTTTTGATATGAAGGCTGAATTCCGTGATGGAACAAGCATCGTGCAATCGGGCGTCAACGTGTGCAGTGTATCGCGCGTTACTTTCCGCTAGTGCGGAACGGGCCTGACACCGTACCTTTGTAACGAAATTACACGGGTTAGGGCGGTCCCAACCGCCCTAGCTGTGATGATAAGCGAAAGCGCGGGGATTGCCCCCGCACAAGGTCACTCTTTCGCGCGATCCGCGAAACTCAACGCGATAAACGCTGGCGTATCGTCGCCCAAACCCAGAACCTTTGGCCCGTTGTCGCGACGGTCATTGCCACGGCCACGGCCACCACGGTTACGATCTTCGCGAGGTGTTTGGGCGTGCTCTTGTTTTTCAGCGGCTTCGACGACCGGCTTGGCTTCAACTTTGGCCTCCGGCGCAGGCGCGGGCTTGGCTTGTTCAACCTTGGCCTCGTCTGCTTTCGGTTCCGCCTTGCGGCGGTTGCGTGTGCGCTTTGGCTTTTCTTCGGTCTTTTCTGCTTCTGGCGCCGCTGCGGCCGCTTTGCCCAACGGGTTATCCAGACGCGGGATCGTTTCCTTGACCAGACGTTCCACGTCTTCAAGGTTCTTTTCGTCGCGCGGTACGCAAATCATGATCGCTGTGCCGGTCCGGCCTGCTCGGCCGGTGCGGCCGATGCGGTGAACATAGTCCTCTGCATGGCTGGGCACGTCGAAGTTGAAAACATGGGTCACAGCCGGAATATCCAGACCGCGCGCTGCCACATCGGAGGCCACTAGAATACGCAGTTCGTTGTCGCGGAATTTGTCCAGCGTTTTAGTGCGGTGGCTTTGGTCCAGATCGCCATGAATTGGTGCGGCGTTATAGCCCCATTTATTCAACGATTTAGAGACGATATCCACGTCCGACTTGCGGTTGCAGAAGATGATCGCGTTCGTGCAGGCATCGCCTTCGGCGTCGATCAGTTTACGCAGAAGTTCGCGCTTTTCCGTAGGCTCTTTGGGCTTGCTGGACCCTTTGAACATCACAACACCTTGCTTGATGTTCACGTTCGTCGTCGCCGCGCGTGCCACTTCGACCTTGGCGGGGTTAGACAGGAAGGTGTTCGTGATCCGCTCGATCTCGGGGGCCATTGTCGCGCTGAAGAAAAGCGTTTGGCGGGTGAATGGCGTACGTTTGAAGATTTCTTCGATGTCGGGAATGAAGCCCATGTCGAGCATCCGGTCAGCTTCGTCCACGACCATGATTTTCACGTCGGTCAGGATCAGTTTGCCACGCTCGAGGTGGTCAAGAAGACGACCGGGGGTCGCGATGAGAACGTCCACGCCTTTGTCGATCAATTTGTCCTGATCTTTGAAGCTGGTGCCGCCGATCAACAAGGCTTTGGTCAGCTTTGTATATTTGGCATAAGTGTCAAAGTTTTCAGCAACTTGTGCGGCCAGTTCCCGCGTCGGTGCAAGGATCAGTGACCGTGGCATCCGCGCGCGCGCGCGACCACGACCCAGCAGCGTAATCATCGGCAGCGTAAAGGCCGCCGTTTTGCCTGTGCCGGTCTGGGCAATGCCCAAAACGTCGCGGCCTTCAAGGGCAGGGGCAATTGCGCCGGCCTGAATGGGGGTAGGGGTGTCGTAGCCTGTCTCAGCGACAGCTTTGAGAACCTTGGCGTCAAGGTTCAAATCGGTAAACTTGGTCATATACGTCCTATGTCTGCGGATCGGTCCGCAAAGGTGAAAGGACGCTTGTTCAGCGCGTCCTGCGTCAACAGCCATTTTTGGCTGTGATTGCAGCTAACTTAATTGCTGTACTGCGTCAAGAAGTCCGCCTCGCCGAGCTTTGTTTCACCGCGTCGCTGTTGCGGTTTCACGCATCAACGCAAGTCGGCGGAACACTGTACCTTCGTCTTGGTTCAGCAGTTCCAGCAAGTGCAGCACCAAGGGGCCGATTGACGGTGCCTTGTTTGCATCGCGCCAGAGCGGGGCGAGCAGATGTGCCTCCAGGTCGCCGTTCAGGACCGAGAAATCCTTCATCCCCATGGGCAGCGGGGATTTGTTGCGATCTTTGATGCGGAACGCTTTTTGTGGCGGAAGGCTGGAAAAACAGCGTTCAGCTTCATAGATTTTCATCAATGAAAAAAGCATATTCATCCTTGCTGCGAGATTGCGGTCGGCCTCGGATTGACCGTGATCGGCAAAGGTGATCACCGCAGAGATGAGCCATCGGGTCGGCAGGTTCTGCAAAAGCCAGTCCGCCTCTTCGTCCCATAGCCGTAGAAACAGCGCCGGGGCAGTGTCCGGAAAACTGTGCTTGCGCAGATGCGACACAAGAAGCCCATGCAGCAATGTCAGTTCACTATGACCCTGCAACTCCCCTAGCAGCATATGCCGCTTTTTAGCGACGCGGCTTAGGCCGTCAGGGCGTGGCAAAACTTGTGGCGGCAAGGCCTCGTCTTTGAGGGGCTGAAAATCCATATCCAAAGGCGGCAAATCAGGCCCAGTCAGTAGCGCACGCCGCTTTTGGTACTGCGGGACCAATGACGCGATCCCGCCGGGAAATGTTTGGGTTGATTTGCGCAAGAGTGTTTGGTGCTTTCTGTTGTGTTGCCCCGAGTATTCAGTTCGAAGCTGTGGCTGACAAGTCCGCGCTGGCATGCAGCGCAGGGATAAATCCGGCTCGCAGCACATTCAGCATCGGCACAGACGTCAGGACCGTGACGGTTTCAGTGCTGCCGCGTCTTTGTGGTGGACCGTAAGATGCACGTCGGTAAGGCAAAACTGCATCCCGCAATAGCAGATATGCGGTTCCTTCACGCAATATCATCGCGCCTTCCGGCAGGTCGCCCAGCGGTGCCATATGCCGCAACTGCGTTCGTGTGCGCGGCACAATGCGTGCTGCATGCAGGGCTTTGTCCATTTGCGGGGCTTTGGGTCGCGTTCCTGCGTGTTCTGCCCATGCATCAACGAAACGCAGATAGTCCTTGCGCCTGCAATATGCGCAAGGGCGATGGCCCGCAGCCATGGCCGTGGCTTCGTCGAGAAAGAAAAGTTCTGTCCAGTTGCGACCTTGCATCATGGGCCGTTTGCGATCCTGCCAGTCCAGGGTGCAGCAAATCCATGCATGATGCGACCAACGCGCGGTGCCAAGCGTCTGGTCATCACGGTGGATAATCCCGCGATTGCCGATAAAATCGCCCCGCGCAGGATCGGCTAGAATTTCGCCGGTTGGCTGGACGCGGTTTTGAAATGGCATGGCCTAACCTCGCCGCTCAACTTTGGTCTAGACCATCATTTCTTTGGTCGCCGTGAGCGTCACATCGGGATAGTCACGACCCACGCGGTCAATGTCCCACTGCAAACGCGTCAGGTATACGGTGTCGCCGTCATTGTCTGTGGCGATGTGTTGCTTGTTGGCAGCCACGAATTTGTCCACGGCGGCCTGATCGCCGGCAACCCAACGTGCAGAGGTGAACTGTGACGGCTCAAAGCGCACAGGCAGGCCGTATTCCATCTCGATCCGGCTGGCGAGGACTTCGAATTGCAGTGCGCCTACGACACCCACGATAAAGCCTGACCCAAAGGTCGGTTTAAAGATTTTGGCCGCACCTTCTTCGGCGAACTGCATCAAGGCCTTTTCAAGGTGCTTGGCTTTAAGCGGATCACCGGCACGGCAGGTCTGTAGCAATTCGGGCGCAAAGGACGGGATGCCCGAGACGCGGATCGCTTCGCCTTCGGTCAATGTGTCGCCGATACGTAACTGCCCGTGGTTGGGAATACCGATGATATCGCCTGCCCATGCTTCTTCGGCCAATTCACGATCTGCGGCCAGAAACAGCACCGGGTTCGTGATCGACATCTGCTTTTTGGTGCGAACATGGGTCAGTTTCATGCCGCGTTCGAAATGCCCCGAGGCAAGCCGGAGGAAAGCGACGCGGTCGCGGTGCTTTGGGTCCATGTTGGCCTGAACCTTGAACACGAATCCCGTGACGTTCTTTTCTTCGGGCGCGATGTTGCGCGGCGTGGCCGTTTGTATCTGTGGCTCTGGCCCATAGGTCGCGAGCCCGTCCATCAATTCTTTGACCCCGAAAGAGTTCATTGCCGACCCGAACCAGATCGGTGTCATCGAACCGTTCAAAAGTGCTTCTTGATCAAGTGGCGGAAGCAGTTCCTTTGCCATCTCGATCTCTTCAAGGAATTTTCCAAGCAAATGCGCAGGCACATGCTCGGCCAATTTGGGGTCATCAAGACCACTGATCTGGATGCTTTCGGCGACCTTGTTGCGGTCCGCGCGGTCCATCAGTTCCAGCTTGTCACGCAAAATATCGTAGCAGCCAATGAATTCGCGGCCCACGCCAATCGGCCACGACGCCGGGGTCACGTCAATCGCAAGATTTTCCTGAATTTCGTCAATAATTTCAAATGTATCGCGGCTTTCGCGGTCCATCTTGTTACAAAACGTCAGGATTGGAAGGTCGCGCAGGCGGCAAACCTCGAACAGTTTCTGCGTCTGGCTTTCAACGCCTTTGGCGCCGTCAATAACCATCACTGCGGCATCCACCGCCGTCAGTGTGCGGTAGGTGTCTTCCGAGAAATCAGAGTGGCCGGGGGTATCGACCAGATTGAACCGGTATTTCCCGAAATCAAACGACATCGCTGACGCTGAAACCGAAATTCCGCGGTCTTTCTCCATCTGCATGAAATCAGACCGTGTGCGGCGGGCTTCACCTTTGGCGCGCACCTGTCCGGCCATCTGAATTGCGCCGCCATAAAGCAGGAATTTTTCAGTCAGCGTCGTCTTGCCGGCATCAGGATGCGAGATGATCGCAAAGGTGCGGCGGCGTGCGATCTCGGGGGGAAGGGGCGGGCGATTTGTCATGGATCACGCTTTATGCGGTTGGCGCGAAAAGGGCAATCGCGGTGGTGTGGTTAACGAAAGTTTTGGGAATCCTTGCTACGACACAGAAATGATGCATCGCATGAAAAGCAGTTTCTCTTTGGCCCTTGCGGCCTTGCTGTTTGCCGGTTGTGGCGGTGGCGGTGGCAGTGGCGGGACTGGTGGCGGCAACCCACCTGTCGACCCGCGACTTGCGCGGCTGGATGCCTATGAGGCGCTGTACTTGCGCGTCTTGGGGGATGTGCAGGCCGGTTTACCAGCCATGACAGTGACAGCTGCGCAAGACATGCCAGTTGGCGGCACTGCACTGTTCTCCGGCGCGGCAACGATCCGCGTCGAACTGCAAAGCGATCCTTTGGTCCTTTACGGTGATGCGGCAATCAATGTGGATTTTGGCGCGGGACAGGTCAGCGGGACATTGCAGAACTTCTTTGGCGGAACAGCGCAAGACCGCGTCGCAGACTACGCGGGAGAAATCATCATCGTGGGGGACGTGCCAGAACAGAACATGGCGCTTTCTTATGTTGGATCGTTGTCCACAGCGGGCGTCGCACTTGGGTTTGACGGAACGCTTGCGGCCGCTTTCCTGGGCGGACCGGTGACGGCGATTGCCGCATCCGACCTGTCGGCTTTGGTTACCCACAACCAGTCGACGCAAAATGCGACGGTCATTGTGGTTGGCGAAGGCGTTCTAAGGCCAGCAGACCCGCCCGATCCTAGCTAGTAGACGCCTTGCGCAACAGGGCTGCGGCCTTTGCAAGCGGGATCAGGTTGTCTCTCACCTCATAATCCAGATGCGGGCGATGGATGTGATCAAGGGTTCCGATTTCGACCGGAAGCGCGCCGCGCGTCCGCGGATCGACAAGATGCGATTCTGCGGCGATGCCTTCGGCGTAGATGATGTGATGCTGTTCAAAAACAAGCTGGAAATAATCGATGAAACCGCCCCGTTTGCGCACCACTGTCGTGTGGTCAACCAAATGACGGGCCTTGATCAGTACCTCTGCGCGGCCTGCACCAAGTTGATCGTCGCGTTGATAGACAAACAAGCGATGGTCCGGGCGAACAACAAGGTCTTCTTCGTTGTTCAATGCACCTTTCTTGATCACAACCGGCGCAAAGCTGCCCGTCGCGCGTAGCGTCGCCTGACCGACACATTTCACAGGCTGGCGACCTGCATCGCGCGTGAGAACCATGTCACCTGCTTGCAGGGTTTCGATCTTGCGCATTGCGCCATCGGCCATCGTGATCTGGGTGCCGCGCGCAAAGGACCCGCTTGCCGCCTCTGCAAAGCGCTTTGTTGCGGTGTGACGTGCGATGCCAACCAGTCGGTAGTCGACCATTGGCAGCAGTTCCCCCAAGGGGAGCAGGAAAATATCTGCAACCGCATCGTCCTGCACTTCGACCAGAATCAAGGCTTCGTAGGTCCCACCATTCGGTGCCATGAGCGTCAGACAGCTATCAAGATGCACCACGTTGCGACCGGCGTTTGCACGACACAGACCATCCGCTTGCGATATCAGATCAAGTGCGTGCAAAGGGCTGCTGGCCGCGATCTGAAAGACGTCATCCATCACCAGCTCGTCCGCGAAAGATATCTGTTCGCCCTTCATCACGCCTTCGGTGGCAACGACATTTTGCGCGGCATATACGTCTATGATCATGGGGCGGTGTTTCATACAGCAGCAGTTACACCGCCAGCGCCCACGCGCCAAGTCCGAATGAAAATCCCCGATGACGTTTGCCCAAGGCGGGTCACAGTGCTAGATCGATGAACAACGGTTTTTACATAAGGAAATCATCATGGATCTTGGGATCAAAGGAAAGCGCGCGTTGGTTTGCGCATCTTCAAAGGGGCTGGGACGTGGCTGTGCCGAAGCCTTGGCCGAAGCTGGCGTAAATCTCGTGTTGAACGCACGCGGTTCAGAGGCGCTTGAAGCAACAGCCGCCGAAATCCGTGCCAAATACGGTATTGACGTTGTCGCGGTTGCGGCTGACGTCGCGACCGCCGAAGGGCAAGCTGCCCTGCTTGCCGTCGCAAAAGACGTTGATATTCTGGTCAATAACGCAGGTGGCCCGCCTCCCGGTTTGTGGTCCGACTGGGATCGCGATGACTTTATCGCGGCCCTTGATGCCAACATGCTTGCGCCGATTGCGCTGATGAAAGCCTTGATGCCGGGTATGATCGACAAAGGGTGGGGGCGTGTTGTCAACATCACCTCTGGTTCGGTCAAAGCACCTATTCCGCAACTTGGTTTGTCGAACTCGGCCCGTGCGGGTCTGACAGGTTATGCCGCTGGAACCGCCCGTCAGGTGGCGCAGTTCGGCGTTAACATAAACAATATGCTGCCCGGCATTCACGCGACCGATCGCGCGGTCAGCCTTGATACCGGCGTTTCCAAAGCGCAAGGCATCGACATGGAGGCTGCAAAGGCGCAGCGCCAAGCGACAATTCCGGCGCGTCGCTATGGCACAAAAGAGGAATTCGGCGCGATGTGCGCGTTCCTGTGTTCACAGCATGCGGGCTTTATCGTCGGGCAAAACATCGTTCTGGATGGTGGCGCGATCAACGCGACGATCTAATAACCAAAAGAATTCGGAAACGGGCGGTCGCAAGGCTGCCCGTTTTTGCCACGCGCTGACCTTGCTCTGCCGTCGTTCTGTTGTTAGGTGCGCTATACCCAATTGTTTTCGTCAGGGATGCCGCCGGACCGATGCCAGTCCCCCGCCTAGAGATCAAGAATATCGTCAAGGACTTCGGTGGGCGCCGGGTTGTTGATGATGTAAGCCTGTCCGTCATGCCAGGGCAGGTGACATGCCTGCTTGGCCCGTCCGGTTGCGGAAAATCCACGACACTCCGGATTATTGCCGGGGTCGAGCAATTGGACAGCGGCAGCATCCATGTGGATGATGCGCTGGTCAGTGATGGTGAATTCCAGCTTCCCCCCGAGGCGCGGCATATCGGACTGATGTTTCAGGATTTTGCATTGTTTCCACATCTGACGGTTGCGCAAAACGTGGCCTTTGGGTTGAAAGGCGGCAAGATCACCGACCGTGTTCACCTGCTGCTAGAAAAAGTCGGCATGACCGCGCATCTGAACGACTACCCCCATCAGCTTTCTGGCGGTGAACAGCAACGGGTCGCGCTGGCGCGTGCTTTGGCGCCCAAGCCACAGATTATGTTGATGGACGAGCCTTTCTCGGGCCTAGATGACCGCCTGCGCGACGACATCCGCGACGAGACGCTAGAGGTTCTAAAAAGCGAAGGCACCGCGGTGTTGCTTGTGACGCATGAACCGGGTGAAGCTATGCGCATGGCCGATGAAATCGCGCTGATGCGCAACGGCAAGATTGTGCAACGCGGCGCGCCGTATAACATATATAACGCCCCAGTTGATATAGAAGCATCCGCTTTCTTTAGTGATATCAATGTAATCAAGGGCAAAGTTCAAGGCGCCTTGACCGACACGCCCTTTGGTCAGTTTCTCGCCCCCGGTGTGCCGGACGGTACCGAAGTCGATATTGTTATCCGCCCCCAGCACCTGAAGATTGATTTCGACCGTGGCGGGCGCGGCCCCAATCCTACCCCTGCAGACGGCACTGCCGCGCGTGGTGTGGTAGAGCGCGCGCGCTTTATGGGGGCGTCCAGTCTGGTTGAGTTCCGGATGGATTTCGACGGCTCGATCCTGAAAGCGATTGTGCCATCGGTTTTCTTGCCAAAGCCGGGGATGCCGCTTTGGATCATGATCCGGCGCGATCGGTGTTTTGTGTTTCCTGCCAAATAGATAACGCTGGGGCGGAACCCGAAGAACGCGGACCTCTCGCTTGATCCCCAAGTCGATTTGGCCGTTAGTTTCATTTCATGTGGCTTTCATTATCCGGTTCAGACCTATCTGAGCTTTTTCCAGACCAATATTTCGGCAGGCGGCAGTGTGATCCTTGATTTGCGAGCCCGCAAAGCCCGCGAAGGAATAGAGACTTTGAGAGGTCTGGGCGTGCGAAGGTTCAAGAAATGGCGGAGGGTTTCTATGCGGATGTCCCTGATCTTGATCTAACTTGTGATAGTATCCGCTGTTCGGGCAATCATTCCCTCTTTGTGTGGACCTTTACCGGACACGCAGCCACAACCGGCAATCCGTTGCACGTTCAGGGCTGGGAAGAGTGGGAGCTGGGCGACGACCTTAAGGTCATATCCTCAAAAGGATGGTTCGACGCAGACGACTATGCCCGACAGGCAGAAGGGCGCTAAGCGCTGCCCTTCGACCGTGCCATTTGGTGTTGTAACTTATGTGTGTCAGGCGATCGGCCACGTCCGTCGCGCGCGGCCTCAATCCGGCACTCCCCGATGCACCGCAGCGCGTGGTGTGGTTGAGAGCGCCTGACTTCTGGGGGCGTTCCGTCTGATGGACATCCGGATGGTGTTCGAGAATTCGATCCGGAAAACGATTGTGCCTGCGATTTTCTTGTCAAAGCCCGGTATGCGGTTTGGATCATGATCCGGCCTGATCATTGTTTTTTGTCGCCTGCCAAGGAATTGGC
>CBDTYC010000026.1:0-15828 GCA_965364495.1 uncultured Yoonia sp.
TGGCATCAACTACTATGACGGCCAAGGCTTCTTGGTTCCAACCGCTTTGGGTGTTTCCTCGGCTAAGGAACTTGATGGCGCGACTGTCTGCATCCAGACCGGTACAACAACAGAGCTGAACCTTGCTGACTATTTCCGCAAGAACGGCATGAGCTACCAGCCGGTTCCGATTGAAACCAACGCCGAAGCACAGCAGCAGTATGTTGCAGGCGCATGTGACGTTTACACAACTGACGCATCTGCACTTGCTTCCACACGTGCATCTTTCGAAGCACCGGGCGATCACGTCCTGCTGCCAGAGATCATCTCCAAAGAGCCACTTGGCCCGCTCGTCCGTCACGGCGACAACGATTGGGGTGACGTGGTCCGTTGGACATTGAACGCACTGATCACTGCTGAAGAGCTGGGTGTTACATCCGCAAACCTTGAAGAGCTGTCCGCAGCGCCAACTGGCAACCCGGACATCAACCGTCTTCTGGGTACAGAAGGCGAACTGGGCGCGATGCTTGGTCTGCCAGCTGATTGGGCCAAGAACGCAATCGCGTCCGATGGTAACTACGGCGAGATCTTCGAAAAGCACATTGGTGAGAACACGCCAATTGGTCTGGCGCGCGGCTTGAACGCGCAGTGGACCGAAGGTGGTTTGCTCTACTCCCCACCATTCCGCTAAGGATTGCTAGCAAGAAAAAAGGGCGCGGTTACGACCGCGCCCTTTCAACTATACGACCAAAAATCCGGTACAATCGAGCTGCACAAGCAGCCATAAAAATAAGTACCGAAAGAACGGGGAAATTTCATGTCGTCGATCACTGACCCGCCACCGGGTTCATTCCGCCTATCGATGCTGTTCAATGATACGCGCTATCGCTCACTTACGTTTCAAGCGATTGCAGCCATTCTGTTGGCTTTGGCGATTTGGTATCTGGGCAACAACCTGATCCAAAACCTTCGCCAAGCCGGCCTGAACATCAGTTTTGATTTTCTGGGCTCTGTGTCTGGCTACGATATCAACCAGTCACTGGTCGAGTATGACAGCCAGTCCACCCATGCACGCGCCGCGGTCGTTGGTGTTCTGAACACACTGCTCGTCGCGGTCCTTGCTTGCGTCACAGCGACGGTGCTGGGTGTTTTGGCAGGTGTGCTGCGCTTGTCGAATAATTGGCTCGTCAGCAAACTGATGGCCTTTTATGTCGAAATTTTCCGGAACATTCCGGTTCTGATCTGGATCATCATCATCTTCACGATCATGACCAGTGTGATGCCCGCCCCGAGGGCGTTCCGCGGTGACAATGCAGAAGCATCAATGTTGTTCGAAGCCTTTGCCTTTACCAACCGTGGCGTCTATGTGCCTGCACCCGTTTGGGGGTCCGGATCGCTGGTTGTGGTCCTGACCTTTGTCGCGTCGATAATCGGCATTTTCGCCTATCGCCGCTATGCAACCAAAATGCTGTTCGACACTGGACGGCTCTTGCCAACACTTTGGCCAAGCGTCGCATTGTTTTTCGTTCCAACGATCCTGATGCATTTTATCATGGGTCAGCCAGTTTCGCTGGATTACCCTGTATTGGGCGGCTTCAACTTTAGTGGAGGCATTCAACTGGGTGGACCACTGATTGCGCTTTGGCTTGCCTTGTCGATCTACACGGGTGCCTTCATCGCGGAAAACGTCCGTGCGGGTATTCAGGCCGTGTCGCGCGGCCAGACAGAGGCCGCAGGCGCGTTGGGTATGCGTCCGGGGCGGATCATGTCGCTGGTGGTTCTGCCACAGGCGTTGCGCGTCATCATCCCGCCGCTGATTTCCCAATATCTGAACATCACCAAGAACTCCTCTCTGGCGATTGCCGTTGGTTATGCCGACGTCACGGCGACACTGGGTGGTATCACGCTGAACCAGACAGGTCGCGCAATTGAATGCGTGCTGTTGCTGATGTTGTTCTATCTCACGATCTCGTTGACGATTTCGGCTGTGATGAACGCCTACAACAACGCCGTTAAGCTGAAGGAGCGCTGATATGTCAGATACACACTCACATTCTGCGGCCTTTGTACGCACAGAGACCCTTCCGCAGTTGCCGCCACCTGTTACCGAGCGCGGCGCGATAAAATGGATCCGAGAGAACCTGTTCGCGACGATCCCGAACGCGGCATTGACGCTTGTATCACTCTACGTGGTTTTCATGGTGCTTTCGGGCGTTTTGCCATGGATTTTCAACGGTGTCTGGAATGCCTCTAGTCTGGCAGAGTGCCGCGAGATCCTTGACGGGACCCGTGGGGCTTGTTTCGCTGTGCTAACGGAACGCTGGCCACAACTGCTGTTTGGTCTGGCATATCCGTCAACGGAATATTGGCGCCCCGGTCTGGCGTTCTTGATGCTCTTTGTCGCGGCAGCGCCCGTGTTGTTCTTTGACTTGCCACGCAAGCTTTTGATTTTCACGGCGCTTTACCCTTTCATCGCCTTCTGGCTGATCTGGGGTGGCACAATCCTTGCGCCAATTCTGGCTTTGGTGGGGTTTGTTGTAGGGTACTTGGTCTACAGCAAATATGTGGCAAGCAGCTTTGCGCTTGGTTTCATTGGCGGCGCTTTGGCTGCAATCGTTGTCTGGTCAATTGGCGGAATGCTGATACCCGAAAACGCAAGCGACAATGCAATGCTCGTCGCTGTACCAAGCCGCAATCTGGGTGGCTTCATGCTAAACATGATGCTGGGCGTGACCTGTGTGTCCCTGTCTGTCCCTCTGGGGATTGCCTTGGCGCTGGGCCGCCAGTCCTCAATGCCATTGATTAAGTGGATCTGCGTAGTCTTCATCGAATTTATTCGCGGTGTGCCATTGATTACGCTGTTGTTCGTGGCCTCGGTCATGCTCGCGTATTTCTTCCCGCCGGAAAGCTCGGTCGACTTGTTCTTGCGGGTTGTCATTATGATCACGATGTTCTCGGCGGCCTATATCGCCGAGGTGATCCGTGGTGGCTTGGCCGCTTTGCCAAAGGGACAGTACGAGGCTGGTAACAGTCTTGGGCTTGATTATGCGCAGTCCATGCGGTTGATCATCCTGCCGCAGGCGCTGAAGATTTCGATCCCGGGTATCGTGAACATTGCCGTTGGTCTGTTCAAGGATACGACGCTGGTGTCGGTCATCTCGATGTTCGACATCGTCGGCATGATCCGCGGCCCGATCCTTTCGTCTTCGGACTGGATTGGCGTCTATTGGGAGCTTCTGGGCTTTGCAGCTCTGCTGTTCTTCATCGTGTGCTACGGCATTTCACAATACTCACAATGGTTGGAGCGTAGGCTCGCAACCGACCACCGTTAAGGGAGGCTGAAAACATGGCCGAAGCAAAACAAATGCAAGTCTCGGACGAGGTTGCGATCACGATTGAAAACATGAACAAGTGGTACGGGTCTTTTCACGTTCTGCGTGACATCGATCTGACCGTCCAACGGGGTGAACGTATCGTTATCTGTGGCCCGTCGGGTTCAGGCAAATCGACGCTGATCCGCTGCATCAACGCGCTGGAAGAACACCAGCAAGGCAAGATCGTGGTAGATGGCACGGTCCTGTCGTCCGACCTCAAGAACATCGACAAGATCAGGTCAGAGGTTGGCATGTGCTTCCAGCACTTCAACTTGTTCCCGCATCTGACGATCCTCGAGAACTGCACATTGGCGCCGATCTGGGTGCGCAAAACGCCCAAGAAGGAAGCCGAAGCAACCGCGATGCACTTCCTTGAGAAGGTGAAGATCCCTGATCAGGCGAACAAGTATCCCGGTCAATTGTCTGGTGGACAGCAGCAGCGTGTGGCGATTGCCCGCTCGCTTTGCATGAAGCCGCGGATCATGCTGTTCGACGAACCGACTTCCGCACTTGACCCCGAGATGATCAAGGAAGTTCTTGATACGATGATCGAGCTTGCCGAAGAAGGCATGACCATGCTTTGCGTGACGCACGAGATGGGGTTTGCCCGTCAGGTTGCAAACCGCGTGATCTTTATGGACCAAGGTCAGATCGTAGAGCAAAATGAACCGGAGGAGTTCTTTAACAACCCCAAGTCCGAGCGGACCCAGTTGTTCCTGAGCCAGATTCTGGGTCACTAGAGCGATATATACCAAACAAAAAAGCCCCGGTTTTTACCGGGGCTTTTTTGTTGGTCAATTATTTCTATTCGATATCGTGGACAGTCGTCCCGATCAGATCGCGCGGAACCACAAAGGCCGCGCAGACACCTGATCTCGGTTTGATAGCGCTCCAGTTGTCGCCCTCGAAATCAATCACCGTGCTGGCACAGGTCGGATAGTCGCTGAACCGGTGGTGCTTCGGGGCTTTCTTAACCAGCATATTGGCGAGCATCCCGATCCCCGGGTTGTGCCCGATCACTGCGACCGTGTCAGCGGTCTGTCTTTTGAGCATATCAAGGATTGTATCCGGTGAGGCATGATAGATTCTGCCGGACAGTTGCAGACTGGGCGGCGGGATCAATGCGGCCAAAACCAGTTTTGCTGTTTCGACCGCGCGTGCCGCATCTGAACATAGAACGATGTCCGGCGAATACGCTTCTTGCGCCATCCACGCCCCGATCGCCGTAGCCGAGGCCCGCCCGCGGTCGTTCAGAACACGCGCGTGATCATCGCCAAATGGGTCATCCCAACTGGATTTTCCGTGGCGGATCAGGATCAGACGCAAACTCATAAAAAAGCCTCCATATGGAATGCTGCTTGTGCGGGTATACGGACGTTTTGACCGACAGGACAGGCGCGGCGGGCAAGACAACCGCTCGAACGGCAGTCAGGGCCCGCGTCGGATGCTACATGCGCTTTGCAGGCCGCGACATCATAGCCATCTGCGAAGGCACCGACAGGGCAGGCGGTCTTGCAGGGCTTTTCGCATGTCAGGCAAGGCTGCGATGCTTTACCTTGCTGCGCTGGTACGGACCACCGCAGCGCCCCGCGAAACGACACAAAGAGCCCTGCCACATCATGCACCAGAAAATCGATTGGTGATGCCCAGAACCGGCCCGAGCGTTTTGCCCATGTAAAAAACGGTGCATAGGGTGGCCCGCCAAAGGGAAACAGGGCCTCTGCGTCGCAGTCTTCAGCTATCTGGCCAATGACACGTTTCGACCATCTGTCTAGCGCGTTGTCGCGACCGTCCTGATACTCATTGCTGGCTACAAAGATGGGCCAGAAATACGGCTCGTCCGGTCCGATCAGGCTGATCGTGCTCGCGCCATCGGCGCAGTCCCCAAGATGCCGCAATCCCAGCGGGCGTAGCACAGCGGCGATATCGTGGGGCGCGCGCAACCGGGCGTCAGTCGCGGGGTTCTCGGATGATCGAGCCAGCACCGTGTTCGGTAAATAGCTCTAGCAGGCTGGCATTGGGCAGACGTCCGTCCAGAATCACAACTGCGCGCACACCTTTTTCAATGGCGTTCAGGGCTGTTTCTGTTTTGGGGATCATGCCACCCGCAATGGTGCCGTCGGCGATCATCGCGCGGACCTGATCCGGTGATAACTGTGTCACGACCTCACCGCTTGCGTCCTTGACGCCCGGTACGTCGGTAAGCAGCAACAGGCGGTCCGCCTTGAGCGCTGCCGCGATCGCACCTGCTGCAGTGTCACCATTCACGTTGAACGTTTCCAGCATATCCATGCCTGTCGCCACCGGGGCCACAACCGGGATAATGCCCGCGTTGTAAAGGTCACGCAGAACTTGCACGTTCATTTCAACAGGCTTGCCAACAAAGCCCAATTCCGGATCGTCCGCTTCGGCGACCATTAGGTCATCGTCTTTGCCGGACAGGCCCACCGCGCGACCGCCTTCATCCATGATTGCCTGCACGATCCGTTTATTGACCAACCCTGTCAGCACCATTTCAACAACTTCGACCGTCGCCTTATCCGTCACACGTTTACCGCGCACGAATTCGGATTTGATCCCCAGCCTGTCCAACATCTCGTTGATCATCGGGCCGCCGCCATGGACCACCACAGGGTTCATGCCGACCTGCTTCATCAACACGATGTCACGGGCGAATTCTGCCATTGCATCTGCGTCGCCCATCGCATTTCCGCCGAATTTCACGACAACGACTGCGCCGGAATACCGCTGAAGATAAGGGAGCGCTTCTGATAGGGTACGGGCGGTGGCGATCCAGTCGCGGTTCATATCTTCGGTCCTTGTTTTCATGCGATGTCTGCGATGATGGCCCGTAATGTAGGGATGCCATCGCCCTTTTCTGAGGATGTGAGAATCAGTTCTGGAAAGGCCGCGGGGTGCTTGGCCAAGGCCGCGCGTGTTTTATCAAGAGAGGCTTGCAATGCGTCACCCTTCAACTTGTCCACTTTGGTCATAACAACCTGAAACGTAACTGCCGAACTATCAAGCAAAGACATGATTTCCTCGTCGACAGCCTTTGCGCCGTGGCGGGCATCAATCAGGACGAATACGCGGCGCAGGGTCTGCCGACCTGAAAGATACTGCTTGAGGAGCCGCTGCCATTTTTCCACGACGGCCACTGGCGCGTTTGCAAAGCCATAGCCGGGCAGGTCGACCACATAAATGTCGCCTGCGGTGAAAAAGTTGATCTCTTGTGTGCGCCCCGGTGTATTGGATGCTCTTGCAAGACCCTTGCGGCCCGTCAGCGCGTTGATCAGGGATGATTTACCCACATTCGACCGTCCGGCAAAGCAAACCTCGACCCTGTCAGCAGGGGGCAGGCCGTCCATCGCGACGACGCCTTTGACAAAGTCGGTTTCGCCCGCAAACAGTAGGCGGCCTTTTTCAAGGGCGCTGGCCTCTGGTGTGGGAGCTTCGGGAAAACGCATTTCCATCTTAAATAACCTCGACCTTATCGTTTAATGTGATCCTACCGCTCTGGATCACCTTGGCATAGACGCCAAAATTCTGATGGCCCCAGCCATTGCGCAGGGTGGCTAATGTGTCCGCATCGCGTGCGCCAGAGTAGGGGTTCGCCATCGTGTGCTTACACCGATTAATCGGCTCGATCAGTTCCAGCATTGCCTCTCCGATCCGAAGCGTCTTGCCCAACCAATCCATTTCTTGCCAAGCGGTCGTGCCGTCCAACCAGATATTGCCGCGCCAACGGGTTGTCTCAAGCGGGCGCCCAATCTGTTCTTCGACAGCTTTATGACTGGCCGTCGTCATGATCGAAACGGAAGGGAAATCCGTATCTGTCATGCCACGTTCTGGCACCTTTGCCATACCGATCGGATGACGTGTGGTGGCGGCGCAAAGCGGACTAACCCAATCTATGAACCGTTCAGCGTCTGCGGGATCGTCTGGGTTGAAACGAATTTCCCCCAGCACTTGATGGGTCAGGGTGATGCTTCCTGAAGCTTCATCCAACTTCGCCCAAATACCTGCCAATGCTGGTGTGCTTGTGCCGATCATGAAGTTGGCACACTTCACCCATGCAGGAGCGCCTGCTTCAAATTTGGATGCATCATGCATAACGGCCCAAGTGCGGTCGAAAGGCATCGTCTGGCCCGCTGTCAGGGCCACAGTCTGCAATGCTTCGCGCCCGTGGCTTTTGATCGGATGCCGCCACAACGCAGCGACATTGATCATTTATTTGCCCTCTTTTTTGTCAGCCTCGGCGGCTGCCGGCTTTTTCTTCAGGCTTGATTTGATGTTGCCAAAGACATCGGGTTTGGCCCCGTGGCTGCGCATAATCAAATACTGCTGAGTGAACGTAATGATGTTGTTGGCAATCCAGTACAAGACAAGGCCGGACGCGAAAGAGCCAAGCATGAACATAAACACCCAAGGCATCCATGCAAAAATCATCTGCTGGGTTGGGTCTGTCGGGGCGGGATTGAGTTTCTGCTGCAACCACATCGAGATACCCAACAGGATTGGCAGGATGCCGATCATAATCAAGGCAAGGATCGAACCAGGTTCAGGTGCCGCGTAGGGCAGCAGGCCAAAAAGGTTGGCGATAGACGACGGGTCAGGCGCGGAAAGGTCCTTGATCCAGCCAAGCCATGGCGCGTGCCGCAGCTCGATTGTGACAAAGATCACCTTATAAAGCGAGAAGAAGATCGGAATCTGCAAAAGGATCGGCAGACAACCAGCGGCCGGATTGACCTTGTTGTCTTTGTATAGCTTCATCATGCCTTGCTGCATGGCTTGCTTGTCGTCGCCCGCGCGCTCCTTGAGCTTTTCCATTTCTGGCTGCAGCTCTTTCATCTTCGCCATAGACACATAAGACTTATAGGCCAATGGCAGCACGATGATCTTGAGGATCACGGTCAGCATCAGGATCGACCAACCCATGTTGCCGATAAATGCATTGAGATAGTGCAGCAGCGCGAAGATCGGCTTGGTCAGGAAAAAGAACCAACCCCAGTCAATGCTATCAAGAAAGCCGTCAACGCCTTCTTCGTTCTCGTAATTACGGATGGCTTCCCAGTCTTTTGCGCCGGCAAACAGACGCGTTGTGACGGTCACAGAGCCGCCCGCATTCACCGTTTCAATTGGCATCACGGCTTCGGCCTGGAACAGATCGCGGCCGTCAAAATATTTTGAGGTGGAACGGAAAGGCGTGGTCTGATCGGGGATCAGCGTCGTCATCCAGTAGTGATCGGTGTAGCCGATCCAGCCAGCACCGGCGACGTCCAGACGCTCGGCTTGTGTCCGTTCACGCTGGTCAACGGCATATTCTGTAATGTCGTCATAGCCGGTTTCTTCCAGTTCGCCGTCAGTCATACGGACCAGACCTTCGTGAAGGATGAAGAAGTTCTTCAGGTCATCCGGAATGCCATGGCGGCGGAGTAGGCCGTAAGGGCGTGCAGAGATCGGTGCACCGCTTGCGTTCTCTACGCTTTGTGCGAAAGAGAACATGAATTCATCGTCAACGGATACTTCGGTGCGGAAGATCTGGCCTGCGCCATTGTCCCAAACCAGTGTGACAGGTGAAGCGGGGGTCAGTGTTTCGCCGCTTTCGACCGACCAAACCGTGTCAGGGCCGGGAACCGCCGCGGGATCTAGCCCCTCTGTCGCGGTCCATCCGAATGTCGCGAAATACGCGCCATTTTCGCCAACAGGGCGCAGCAACTGCACGATATCGGCGTCTTCGTCGATGGTTTCGCGATACTGGGTCAGTGATAAATCATCGATCCGCCCACCAATCATCGAGATTGAACCGCTGAACTGGGCTGTTTCAATGGGAACACGAGGCGCTTGCGCGGCAGGTTCGGGGGCTTCGGTTGGCGTGATTGCCGCCGGAGCTACTGCATCCGCTCCGGGCAAAGCGGCGTCATTTGCAACGGTTGTTACCTGAGTTGCGGGATCAACGGCCAATTCCTCTGGCGGAAACAGTGTTGTCCAAGCTACGATCACGGCAAAGCTAAGTACCGTCGCCAAGATCAGATTCTTGTTCTGGTCGTCCATCTGAAACCGCCCATTTTCCTTAAAAAGTCTGGAGGTTGTTCAACCCCTCAGGGGCCGAAAGGTCAAGCTGTTTTCAGGGTTTTTGGACGTATTGAGGTAGATGTGACGTGCTCGGCGCTTTGACGGAACCGCTTTGCGTCAGGAATCCCGACCATCAAGATAGTTTCTGCGGGTCTGATTGAAGACTTTGACAAGACGTGGATCGCATTCGGTTAGCTTTGCGATCATTTCGTTAAAAGAGGCTTCTTCTTGCCCATAGAAAGCCTTTGCTGCTTCCTTCGGAGACATCGATTGTGACATAATTTTCATTACCTATACACCTTTAACACTTAACAAGTCTAAAGATAGTCAATGACTTTGGTGGAATTAGGGCAGTGTCCCGTCTCAAGTATCTTCCTGCCAATATCGATCAGCTTTCAACCATGTGCCCAGCAAATCAGCTTTGATTTTGCACAGATTGCCAGAGATTTCGGTAAATGCACACCCCTCTTGCCAATGACTGTCAAAAACGGTCGCGCAGACTATACCAAAGCATGGCCAGAACCAGCAGCGGCGATCGCAGACGCGGACCGCCCGGAAATGGCGAAGTCGGAACTTTGGCCATGATATCAAAACGTTCTGCCTGACCGGCGATGGTTTCCGCAGCGATTTGGCCTGATAGCGTGGCAAGGGCGACGCCTGCTCCGGAAAAACCCGACATCGTAAGAATATTTCCGCCGATACGCGCGAAATGCGGCAAGCGGTTCATGGTAATCGCAAGTGTTCCGCCCCACGCGTGAGCGATTTCAATGCTTTTGAGTTGTGGAAATATCTCGATCAGGGGGCGCCGAACGGCGCCTGCAATGTCATTCGGAAAGCGGTAGCCATAGCTTTCGGTGCCGCCGAACAGTAGGCGATGATCATCGGAGAACCGAAAGTAGTTCACGACAAATTTGCTGTCGGCGACAGCATAGTTGTTGCGGATGATGTCCTCTTGCTGTGCGGGGTCCATTGGCGCGGTAGAAACGATGAAGTTGTTGATTGGCATAACCCGCTTGGCAACATTGCTTTGCAGATTGCCCAGATAGCCGTTGCAGCCCAGCACAACAAAACGCGCACTGACCTGCGCCCCGGGGGTTTTGACCTGCGCGGGATCACCTTCAACGATGTTTGTCACTTTTGACTGTTCAAAAATCCGTACGCCTGCCGCGACGGCAAGACGCGCCAAGCCCAGAACAAGTTCTAGTGGATTGACGTGTCCACCGCCCATATCCAGCGTACCACCGTGATATGCAGGCGAATTTACAAGATGGCGACACTCTTCGGGCTCCAGCAAACTTAGTTTGTCATAGCCATATTTGGTCGCCATGTGATCAACATAGCTGCTGTTATGTGGGTGGTCGCGTTTTCGGTGAACGGTGTGCACAATACCGTCGTGGAACTTGGTGCGCACTTCGTCTTTGCTGCAAAGATCGCGGACCAGATCGACGGCCTGTGCGCCAATTTCCCACATCTGCAGCGCCTGTGTGTCACCCAGCATTGCCTCAAGGTCTTCTTGATCGCGCCGTTGGCCCATGCTGACCTGACCACCGTTGCGCCCCGAGGCCCCAAAGCCGACGCGCTGGGCCTCAAGTACAATCACATCGTAACCGCGCAAGGCCAGATGATAAGCTGTGGACATGCCCGTAAAGCCCGCACCGACGACGCATACGTCACAGCTCAGATCACCTTTGGCGGCTGGAAAACGGTCGAGGTGGGCTGCCGTTTCGGCATAATACGACCGCGGATACTCGCCTTGGCGATCATTGGCTGTCAGCAGATCCATGGCTATGCAGACACCATCAGGCCGTCTGCCTTCACCTGCTCATAGGCTTCATCCAGTGATTTGCGGGCACGTTCGATCAGGATGTCGATCTCGTCACATGTGATCGTCAGTGGTGGCGATATAATCATGCGGTCTTCGACACTGCGCATGATGATGTTGTTGATAAAGCAGCGTTCACGGCAGATAAAACCGACTGTGCCGGAATCCCCCGCAAATGCAGCGCGCGTTGCCTTGTCAGGTGTCAGGGCGATTGATCCCATCATGCCAATGATCCTGGCTTCGCCGACCAAGGGATGATCTGCCAGCGCCTCCCACTTTTTGCGCAAGTAGGGTCCGGTGACGTCGCGCACCTGCGTGATGATGTTTTCTTCTTCCAAGATGCGCAAATTCTCGAGCGCAACCGCGCAGGCAACCGGATGACCGGAATACGTGTAACCATGGTTGAATTCGGTATTGCGCAGAACATCCGCGATCCGGTCCGAAATCAGCGACGCGCCGATCGGGATGTAGCCAGAACTGAGGCCTTTGGCCACCGTCATGATATCCGGGGTGATCCCCAGAGTCTGGGACCCGAACCAATTGCCAGTCCGCCCAAAAGCACAAATGACTTCGTCGACAATCAGTAGAATGCCGTACTTTTTGCAGATGCGCTGGATCTCGGGCCAATAGGTTTCGGGTGGACTCACAACACCGCCAACACCTTGACCCGGTTCTGCAATAAAGGCCGCGACTTTGTCTGCGCCTACTTCTTTGATTTTCGCCTCAAGCTGGCGCGCGCGCTCCAATCCGAATTCCGCGGGGGTTGTATCGCCGCCTTCGTCCCACCAATGGGGTTGGTCAATGAACTCGATTCCCGGAATAGGCAGACCGCCTTGTCCGTGCATTCCCTTCATTCCACCCAAAGAGGCGCCGCCAACGGTCGAGCCGTGATAAGCGTTCCACCGCGAAATGACGATATTGCGGTCCGGTTGGCCTTTTTCGGCCCAATAGGTGCGCACCATGCGCAGGTTCGTGTCATTCGCGTCAGAACCGCCATTCGCGAAAAAGACGGTATTCAGGTCCCCTGGTGCAAGCTCTGCCAGTTTCTTGGCCAACATCAATGCCGGGACATGGGTGGTTTGAAAGAAGGTATTGTAGAAGGGCAGTTCCCGCATTTGGCGCGCCGCCGCGTCGGCCAGTTCTTCCCGACCATAGCCGATGTTTACACACCAAAGGCCGGCCATCCCGTCAATGATTTCCTCGCCCTCGCTATCCTTTAGCCACACGCCTTTGGCCGATGTGATCACCCTTGGTCCTTTGGCTGCCAACTGGTTGCCATGCGTAAAAGGGTGCAAATGGTGAGCGGAATCAATCGCTTGCAGTTCGGCGGTTGGCGGGTAGTTGGCTAGGATATTCATGATGACCTCTGGTCAGGCGGTGGAAGGGACGCAACAGAGAGCTGATGGCGGTGTTTGACGTATGGTTGAAGCGCGCGGAGTCCCATGTCTTTCCCATATTTTGATCAAATTATTTCGGCGCCGTCAATCGTTTCAGTCTAGCGGGTTGTTGATGCGCCTTGCAGCATCAAGTTGCTGTGGTTTGGCGTATGAATGCGATGCCTTGGCGGATATCTTCTTCAATCGCCGCCTTGACCTTGGCGGCATTCCCTTCACGTAATGCGCTGGTTGCGGCACGGTGATGATCGATCAAATTCGTCGTTCCGTACCGCCCGCAAACAACCCGCAGCGAAGGTCCCACACGCAGCCACAACGTGTCGGCGATGCGCCGTAGGATTTGTGCATCAGCGATGTCGTAGAGCGTAAAGTGAAACCTGTAGTTCGCCTCGAGATAGCTGCGGATATCACCGTTCTGTATCGCTCTATCAATCAGGCCATCGTAATGCTCCAGAGACTCTATATCTTTGATATCACAATGCTTTGTTGCCATTTCGGCAAGCTCCGGTTCGACCGTCAAGCGGACCAGTTCGATTTGGTCTAGGCGACGATCCGTCATTGCAGGCACTTCGATGCGGCGGTTTTCCAAGGTGATCAATGCGCCTTCGGCTGTCAGGCGGCGGATCGCTTCGCGGGCGGGGGTAACGCCGGTGCCAATGGCCTGCGCCAGCCCGTGGATCGTGACAGGCTGTCCCGGGACCACCTCGCCAAAAAGAATCATCTCTTTGACCTGTTGGTAGATCGTTTCGTGCTCTGGCCTTTTGCTAACCACCCTGTTCATCGGAACGTCTCTCCCTTGGTTCAAAGACATTCCACACGGCCCCGAGTTTGTCAAAACCTATCAAATTAGCACATTCTGTTTGCAAACCCGTTTTATTTGAACAAAGCTGCTGCAGGTAAACAATATCCTCGGGAGATAGGTATGCAAAAAATGAAAACGGGTGCTGTTCTCGTTGCTGCGGTTTTGGCTGCGCAAGCGGGTTGGGCAGAGGAAGTCCGCGTCTACAACTGGTCCGACTATATTGACGAGGAACTGCTGACGAAGTTCCAAGATGAGACCGGCTATGAACTGATCTATGACGTGTTTGACAGTAACGAAGTGCTGGAGACCAAACTGCTTGCAGGCGGCTATGATGTTGTCGTTCCGTCCGCGACGTTCTTGCAGCGCCAGATTACTGCTGGCGCGTTTCAGCCGCTTGATCCCTCCAAGCTAAGCAATTCCGGCAATATTTGGGATGTCGTACAGGCGCGCACCGAAACCTACGATCCCGGTGGTCAGTATTCCATTAACTACATGTGGGGAACCACAGGTATCGGTGTGAACCTTGGCAAGGTGACAGAGCTGCTTGGCGAAGATGCGCCAATCGCATCCCTGGATCTGATCTTTGATCCGGCGAACATGGAAAAGCTAGCCGAATGTGGCGTTCATTTCCTTGATGCACCGGCAGAGATCATTCCAGCTGCACTTCAGTACATCGGGCAGGACCCGGACAGCAAAGATGAAGACGTCCTTGCGATGGCAGAATCTGTCTTGTCCGCCGTCCGTCCCTACGTGCAAAAGTATCACAGCTCCGAGTATATCTCGGCTTTGGCCAACGGTGACATCTGCGTCGCATTCGGTTGGTCCGGTGACATCCTGCAATCGCGTGATCGCGCGGCAGAGGCCGACAATGGCATCGAAATCGCTTACAACGCACCTGTCGAAGGCGCGCTGATGTGGTTTGACCAGATGGCCATCCCGGTCGACGCCCCAAATCCAGAGGGTGCGCATGCGTTCCTGAATTTCATTCTGGATGCTGAAAACATGGCTGCGGCGTCAAACTACGTCTATTATGCCAACGGTAACCTTGCCTCGCAGGAACTGCTTGTCGAAGACGTGATCGGTGATCCGGCAATCTATCCGGATGCCGCTACGCTTGAAACACTTTATACAACCACACCTTATGACGCGCGCACCCAGCGTTTTGTCACACGCATGTGGACACGTATTAAGTCTGGCACCTAATTGAACATCCCCCGGCCCTGACATGTTCCGGGCCGGGGAAATCTCCTCAATATTCTAGCGCATTCCGGAGGCCACGACCCCTATGCCCGAAATCTTGTTTGAGCCTTGGAAAGACCCGGAAGCGAAACCGCTGATCCGCTTTCAGAATGTCACCAAACGCTTTGGAGATTTTACAGCCGTCGATGACCTAAGCGTCGACATCTACGAAAAAGAATTCTTTGCTTTGCTTGGACCGTCCGGATGCGGCAAGACCACGATGATGCGGATGCTTGCAGGCTTTGAAAATCCAACGTCCGGCAAGATCATGCTGGATGGCAAGGATATCTCGCCTATTCCGCCAAACAAGCGCAGCGTGAACATGATGTTCCAATCCTACGCGCTGTTCCCGCATTTAACGGTCTATGACAACATTGCCTTTGGCCTCAAGCGGTCAAACATGCCAAAAGACCAGATCGACGCTCGCGTGAAGGAAATGTTGCGTCTGGTCCAAATCGAGAAATTCGCCAAACGTAAGCCCGAACAGATATCGGGCGGTCAACGCCAGCGTGTCGCTTTGGCCCGCTCTTTGGCAAAGGCTCCAAAGCTGTTGTTGCTGGATGAACCGTTGTCCGCATTGGACAAGAAACTGCGCCAAGACACACAGTTTGAACTGATGGACATTCAGGAAAAGACTGGCACCACCTTTGTGATTGTCACCCATGACCAAGAAGAGGCGATGACCGTCGCATCCCGCGTTGCGGTGATGAACTTTGGCAAATTGGTTCAGGTCGATACGCCCGCCCAGATCTACGAGGCCCCGAATAGTGCTTATGTGGCCGATTTCATTGGTGACGTGAATATCATCGAGGGCAATGCAACCGCGCGCGATGGTGTCGTGTCGATTGCATGGGCAGAGGGCCAGCCAGAGATCATCGGCACGCCATCAAAACCGATCGCTGATGGCAAGGTCAGCTTTATCATCCGTCCAGAGAAAATAGCGATCTCCGTCGACAAACCTGCCGACCGCCAGAATGCCGTGCAAGGGACGATCCTTGATATTGCCTACCTTGGAAATCTGTCGACTTACCATGTGAAACTGGCCGACGGTACGGTGATCAAAGCGCAGGCAGCAAATGCGCGCCGTCGGGCAAGCCGCCCGTGCACGTGGGAAGACGAGGTAGGGCTGGCGTGGACCGATAC
>CBDTYC010000027.1:0-15696 GCA_965364495.1 uncultured Yoonia sp.
GACGCCGATTCTGGTCGACTTTCAGACCGAGCCTACAGACCTGCGCATCCGCTACCGCACGGGCGACCGCTTGTTTCGGCTGGAATACGGCGAGGCACATGTCGCAATCCGGGCCGGAAGCATGCCGGAAGAACCGGACAATGTCGTGCAGCCCTTTATGCAGCAGCAGATGTCGCTTGTCGCGTGCGACCGCTATATCGCGCGCCACGGTTTGCCAAAGGATGAAGGCGATTTGAAAAACCACTTCTTTGTCGGCCATGACAACGCCCAAAGCCGTGCGCCTTTTGCGCGCTGGCTACGCGATATTGTGCCCGACGACGCGTTCGTTTTTCGCACGACCGATAACCGCAACATGCAAGATGCGATCTTGGCAGGCGCAGGGATCGGATTTGTGACGATACAAGAGGCAACTTCAAATCCCGCATTGACCGAAGTCATCCCAAGCCGTGCTGAATGGTCTGCGCCGTTATGGATCGTGACCCACGTGGACTTGCACCGCACAACAAAAGTACAGACGTTCCTGCGGTTTCTGAAAGACAGCATCAAGGCGATGGACAGCTAGGCGATTTATGCGTCCAGCTCGTTTGCAAGGAAGGCTTCGAAGGCATCCAGATCAACGGGTTCCATTTGCCCGAAGGCCTGCATCCAGACAGAGGCCGCGCGCAAGGCGTCCGGTTCGAGCTTGCACCATTTGACCCGACCGCGTTTTTCCTGCGAAACCAGACCCGCCGCAGTCAGCACGCCCAGATGCTTCGAGATCGCCGCAAGCGAGACAGCAAAAGGTTCGGCAACATCGGTCACAGCCATGTCGTCTTCGAGCAACATCGCGAGTATCGCCCGACGGGTCGGGTCGGCGAGGGCGGAAAAGACTTGGTCCAGTTTTGCGGTCATAGACAGTGGTAGATTACTTGCCACAGCAAACGTCAACCGTTTGGTTGAATATCCAGAATGGGGTTTCGCGCACGAAACACCTTGAAATTGCCAAGTGATAACAGCGTCAACCTATTGATTTTGTTCAAAGAACGGTGGTGAAACACGCTCTTGACTCTGTTTGGGGGACGCCCTAGACCACGATCAACCTTCCGAGGGGACGAAACTGATGTCTGATCCGCATGACGCTGACCGCCTAAAGGCGCTGGAAGCGAAAATTGCAGCTCTTAAAGGGCCGACAGAGGTTAAGCACCATTCGGAAGAACATTATTCACAGGCGCAACTTGCCTGGCGGATGGTGATAGAGCTGGTGGCCGGTCTTGGGATCGGCTTTGGCATTGGATACGGGCTTGATTCCTTGTTTGGAACAATGCCGATTTTTCTGGTGCTGTTTATATTTTTTGGCCTCGCGGCTGGTGTCTTGACCATGATGCGATCTGCCAAGGAAGTGCAAAGAAAGCAGCTAGAAGCTGCGCAAGAAAAGGGTGACGCTCGTGGCGACTGAAGACAAAGCTGAAGGTGGTTTGGTTTTTCATCCGTTGGATCAGTTCATCGTCAAACCGTTGTTTGGTGATGGTCCGGTCAGCTGGTACACACCAACGAACGTGACTTTGTGGATGGGTATCGCGTTGCTTTGCATCGTGGGTCTGTTCGTGATTGGGAGCCGCGGTCGCGCCGTGATCCCGACACGACTTCAGTCCATCGGCGAGCTGATCTACGGTTTCATCTACAAAATGGTCGAAGATGTCACCGGCAAGGATGGCGTCAAGTATTTCCCCTACATCATGACACTGTTCGTGTTCATCTTGTTTGCAAACTATCTGGCGCTGATCCCGATGTCCTATAGCCCGACATCAATGATCGCCGTGACTGCCATACTTGGTTTCGGTGTGTTTATTGCCGTAACCATTCTGGGTTTTGTCAAGAATGGCGCATCTTTCCTTAGCTTGTTCTGGATGTCAGACGCGCCTGCAATCTTGCGCCCCATCATCGCGATCATCGAAGTGATTTCCTACTTCGTGCGCCCGGTCAGCCATTCCATTCGTTTGGCAGGCAACATCATGGCGGGCCACGCGGTTCTGAAAGTGTTCGCGGGCTTTGCTGCCCTGACACTGGTCAGCCCTGTCGCGATCTTCGGCATCGTTGCTATCTACGGTCTAGAGGTCCTTGTGGCCGGTATTCAGGCCTATGTTTTCACAATCCTGACGTGCGTCTATCTGAAAGACGCGCTTCACCCGCATCACTAAAGGTTTGGCGGGGGTTATCCCCGTCGTACTGATCAACTTCCAATCGTAAGGAGAATTCACATGGAAGGCGAACTCGCACACATCGGCGCTGGTCTGGCTGCAATCGGTTCCGGCGCTGCCGCTATCGGTGTTGGTACAGTTGCTGGCAACTACTTGGCTGGCGCTCTGCGCAACCCATCTGCTGCTGCTGGTCAAACAGCAACATTGTTCATTGGTCTGGCATTTGCCGAAGCTCTGGGGATCTTCGCGTTCCTCGTCGCGCTTTTGCTGATGTTCGCAGTCTAAGAACGACCCATATCCTTACGGCTGATCGACGCGGAATGGTTCGCGTCGGTCAGTAAAACATCAAGGTATTCGGGGGCCATCATGGCAACAGAAACACACGACACCGTTGCAGGTGCTTGCGTCGACGCAGGGGGCTCTGCCCTTGGCATGCCGCAGCTTTGTGCGGATTGGATGCCAAACCAGATTTTCTGGTTGGTGGTCACATTGATCGCAATCTACTTTGTGATGTCACGTATCGCCCTGCCGCGCATCAGCGCGGTCTTGGCCGAACGGTCCGGCACAATCACGAATGATATTGCCGCAGCCGAAGAGCTGAAAAACAAAGCGGCCGAAGCTGAAGCTGCTTATGATCAGGCCCTTTTGGATGCACGTGCGGAAGCTCAGAAGATCGTAGCTGAAGCAAAAGCAGAAATTCAGGCAGAACTGGATGTCGAGCTTCAAAAAGCCGACGCACAGATCGCTGCAAAAACAGCCGAAAGCGAAGCTGCGATCGGCGAAATCCGCGCAGGCGCTGTAAAGAGCGTGACAGCTGTTGCCAAAGACACGGCCAAGGAATTGGTTGCTGCCTTGGGTGGCAAAGCTGACGCAAAGACAATCACCGCCGCGGTCACAGCACGGATGAAAGGGTAAACCATGAGACGAATGCTCACTTCCCTTTTTGCCCTTGCAGCAAGCCCCGCGCTTGCAGCAGGTGACAAACCGTTCTTCTCGCTTGGCAACACAGACTTTGTTGTTTCCATCGCATTCGCCATTTTCGTTGGCATCCTGCTTTACAAGAAAGTGCCTGCCCTTGTTGGTGGTATGTTGGACAAGCGTGCCGACAGCATCAAGGCGGAGCTGGATGAAGCCAAGGCGCTGCGCGAAGAAGCCCAGTCATTGCTGGCAACTTACGAGCGCAAGCAAAAAGAAGTACAGGAACAAGCTGATCGCATTGTTGCTGCAGCCAAGGAAGAGGCGACAAACGCCGCCAAAGCTGCAAAAGAAGACATTGCAAAATCAATCACCCGCCGTCTTGCCGGTGCGGAAGATCAGATTGCAAGCGCGCAAGCTGCTGCAATCAAGGATGTCCGTGATCAGGCAATTCTGGTTGCTGTTGCTGCTGCCAAAGATGTGATCGCAAGCCAGATGGACGCAAAGTCTGCTGGTGCTTCGATCGACGAGTCGATCGCGATCGTGGGCGAAAAGCTGCACTAGTACAGATCATTTTTCCAGATCGAGGCCCGGTTGTCGCAAGACTTCCGGGCCTTTTTCGTTGCCTGCTACCGTTTTGCTTCGTGTTCCAGACGTCTTTGGGCAAAGGCCTCGTTGCTATCGGCCTTTTGCTGGTCCGACAGGGCCGTTTCCACAAAATTCAGGTGACTTTCGATTGCGGCGCGCGCGCCTGCGGGGTCGCGGGCCTGAAGGGCGGTGTTGATTGTGCGGTGCTGTTCCAGCAGTGCGTCGCGCGTCATCCGTTGCTTGAACATGATCGTCCGATTGTAGAACACGCCCTCGCGCAGCAATTCGTACATGGATCGCATCATGTGCAGCATAATGACGTTGTGGCTGGCTTCTATGATCGACAGGTGAAAATTGGCATCTAGGTGGGCCTCGTCTGCGGGATTCCGTTTCTGATGCGCTGCTTCCATCTTTTCAAAGATGGTATTGATCACCTTAAGATCGGTGTCGCTTGCCATACGCGCCGCACGTTCGGCTGCAAGCCCCTCCATGTCGCGTCGAAAGCTGATGTAGTCAAAAACAGCCTTGTCGTGGGTCGAAAACAACTTGACCAGTGCAGGCGCAAACGCCGACCCCAACACATCCGCGACATAAACCCCAGCGCCCGCTTTGGACGTAAGCAATCCGCGCTCTTGCAGATCACTCAATGCTTCCCTGAGTGACGGGCGCGAAACGCTCATACGTTCGCTGAGTTCACGTTCGGAGGGAAGGCGTTCACCGGGGCGCAGGATGCCGCGCAGGATAAGACCTTCAATCTGGCGGATGACACCAGAGGACAGTTTTTCTTGTTGGACCGGTTCAAAGGGCATTCGTCTACCACGCATTATTGGTAAAATTATATGACCAAGCCGAGGTGTTCACAACAAGAAAGGGGCCGCATTGCTGCGACCCCTTCAATTTGCAACCCGCGTAGTATGCTTAGTTCGGCGTGATGATGATCTCGACACGGCGGTTCATCTGACGGCCAGAGGCATTCAGGTTCGACGCGATTGGCTGGTTTTCACCGGCACCGATTGCGCGGACGCGCGAAGATGCAACACCACCATTGAGCAGGATGTTTGCGACAGCGCGTGCGCGACGCTCTGACAGGTCCTGGTTAAAGGCTGCATCGCCGACGTTGTCAGTGTGGCCGATCACGTTCACGGTCGTGTTCGGGTAACGGTTCAACGAGTTGGCAACTGTCAGCAACTCGTTTTGCGATGTGCCAGAGACGTTCGTGCTGTTGGTTGCGAACAGCAGGTCTTGGCTAAGGACAACAACAAGGTTGCTGCCGTTGTTCGAGACGCCCACGTCACTGCGCAATGCGCGACGCAATTCTTCGGCCTGTTTGTCAAGGTTGTTGCCGATTGCAGCACCAGCACCGGCACCCAAAGCCGCGCCGAGTAGCACAGCCTGATTCCGGCCGCGGCGGTCATCATTGCGGTTTGCGATCGCGCCGACAGCTGCACCACCCAAAGCACCGATCAATGCGCCTTGCTGCGTGTTCTGGCTTTGGTTTGGCCCGTTCGGGTCACAGGCGGCGACGAACGTCATTGCTGATGCGGCAAGGACAAGGGGTAGTTTTCTAAAAGTCATAGCTATGATTCCATTTGATATGGGTGCGCATGTCGCGCAGGCTTCATAGGCCAATCTATAGACCTTTGCTTTGTGTTATCCAATAACGCGCCGCCAATAGGTCAACTTCCGCCCACTTGTCACGATTGCGGCGACTGCGCGTCGACGCGGGCAGATTCCCACGCCAGCATTGCCCGCTTGACTGGCAAGCCCCAGTGATACCCGCCCAACGCACCTGACTTGCGCAAGGCGCGGTGGCAAGGGATCAACCAACTGACCGGATTGCGCCCGACAGCGGTGCCAACCGCGCGCACGGCTTTGGGTTTCCCGATAGATTGTGCGATCTCGGAATAGGTCGTGACATGGCCCGACGGAATGGTCAGCAATGCCTCCCATACCTGGAGTTGGAACGGCGCCCCTATCATGTGCAACTGCGTCTCGCCTGTCATACCAAGGGCGGCGGTGGCCCAATCGCGCAGAAAAGCCGCGTCTTCAATAAACGTGGCTTTGGACCAGCGTGATTTCAGGTCTGCCATGGCAGGGTCCGGTCCCGCCTCTGCGGCGAAAGCCAGACCACAGATACCGCGTGAGGTGCCCATCACCAACGCGGGGCCAAAGTGGCTTGCGAACCAGCCCCAATAGATTTCTAGCTCTGCGCCATCGCGGGCGTAGTCGCCCGGGCTCATTGCTTCCCAGCGCACAAATAGATCGTGCAAGCGCCCGCTGCCCGAAAGGCCCACGGCATGTGCTGTTTCCAAGGTCGTAAAGCGGTCGCGCAGCAGGGTCTTGGCGTGTGCGAGGGTCAGGTATTGCTGATAGCGCTTGGGCGACACGCCGACCCACGATGAAAAGAGGCGCTGGAAATGCGCGGGGCTCATGTTCATGTCGGCGGCCAGATCAGCCAAGGTCAGTGGGCTGTCGCCTGCGGCGTCGATCGCCTCGATTGCGCGGCGCATCACTTGGTAGTGGTATGTTTCGTTCTGTTCCATAGGGTGAACTTAGGGGGTCGTCCCTGTCCATGCGACCCGAAAATTGCGCATCTGACGCTTGCCCCCTTTGGTGCATAAGGGCATACCCGTTCGCATGGCAAAACAGCTTGATTATCATACCATCCGCGAGATCTTTGAACGGTTCCAAGCGGCAGAGGCCGAACCCAAAGGCGAGCTTGAGCATGTCAATGTCTACACGCTGGTGGTGGCTGTGGCGTTGTCAGCGCAGGCCACCGATGCGGGGGTGAACAAGGCCACGCGTGCCTTGTTCAAGATCGCAGATACGCCGCAGAAAATGCTTGATCTGGGCCTTGAGGGTGTGACCGAACACATCAAGACGATTGGCCTGTTCCGCCAGAAGGCCAAGAACGTCATCAAAATGAGCCAAATTCTGGTCGACGAATACGGTGGTGAAGTTCCCAATTCCCGTGCGGCCCTGCAATCACTGCCGGGTGTCGGGCGAAAGACTGCGAATGTGGTTCTGAATATGTGGTGGGGCCAGCCGGCACAGGCCGTTGACACGCATATCTTTCGCTTTGGCAATCGCAGTGGTGTGGCCCCGGGCAAGGATGTCGACGCGGTCGAGCGCGCGATTGAAGACCATGTGCCTGCCGATTTTCAACTTCATGCGCATCATTGGATGATCTTGCATGGCCGCTACGTTTGCGTTGCGCGAAAACCCAAATGCGCGGCTTGTCTTGTTCGCGATCTCTGTATGTTTGAGGATAAAAACCTATGAAAAAGTTTCAGGTTGTCGGCATCGGCAATGCAATGGTTGACGTGCTGGCACGTGCCGAAGATGCGTTTCTGGCCGAGGCTGGTGTGCAAAAAGGTATCATGCAGTTGATCGACATGGACCGCGCGGTCGATCTTTATTCCCGCGTTGGTCCTGCCAAGGAAATCAGCGGCGGCTCTGCCGCCAATACAATCGCAGGCATAGCACATTTGGGCGGTCGCACCGCGTATGTGGGTAAGGTGAAAGACGACCAGTTGGGCGCTATTTTTGCCCATGACCTGCGCGCTCAAGGCGCGGTTTACGAGACTGCACTTGCGCCAAAATCGGAAGAGGCTGAAACGGGCCGCTGCATTGTCATCGTCACGCCCGATGGCGAACGGTCGATGAACACCTATCTTGGAGTGACAGAGTTCTTGTCGCCTGACGACATTGATACCGACCAGATGGCGCAAGCCGACTGGATTTATCTGGAAGGGTACCGTTTTGACGGGCCTGAAAGCCATGCCGCGTTTGCGAAAGCGATTGACGCCTGCAAGGGCGCGGGCGGGCGGGTGTCGATTACACTGTCTGACCCGTTTTGTATCGGGCGTCATCGCGACGCATTCCGCGATATGGTCCGTGATCATGTTGATCTGTTGTTTTGCAATCGGGCCGAGATGCTGTCGATGTATCAAACCGAAGATTTTGACGACGCATTGGCGCAGGCGGCATCCCATGTCGATATCGTCGCCTGCACAGACAGCGAACACGGGGTGCATATCCTGTCAGGCGGACAGCGTTGGCATGTGCCGGCGGTCCCGACCAAGATTGTTGATGCAACAGGCGCGGGTGACCTTTTTGCGGGGGCGTTCCTTTGGGGGCTGAGCAACGGGCATGATCTGGAGACTTGTGGCAAGATGGGCAACCTTGCCGCATCCGAGGTGATCAGTCACATCGGCGCGCGCCCCGAGGCAGACCTGAAAGCGATCTTCAGGGCGCAGGGACTGCTGTAAGCCAAAGCGCGTCCAGCGCGTCGATGGCGGCTGTGTCAAAGCGGCCTTCTTCTTTCCAGTATTTGCCTGACGGTATGTGATAATCCAGCGCGGCCTCTTTGGTCAGTGCGGCAGATACGATTGCCGCGTCGCAGGCTCCGGGTGTCATATCGGATAGACCATCCAGCGTCGCCCTTGGAAAGAGAAGCCTGCTGGGATCTTGCGACAGGTTCACCATCGCGCAGCCCTGACGTGCGGCAAGCGCCATCAAACGGGCTGACTTGGCTTCAAGCGATCGCAGGGTCACGTCCTTTCGCAACGGATCGGCGGTTCCCTTGCCGTAAAAGTGGGTAATCTCTGCGTCATCATAGACCATGTCGCAGCCCATCACGGCGATAACCTTGGGTCTTAGTGCGGCCAAGGCCCAATAGCTGGCTGTAAAGGCCATCGTACCGCCGGCATAGACAAAACCACCAAATGAATTCTGCATAGGAACATAATCGGCGGCGCGTATGACGCGCTGATGGGGTTCAATCCGGGGCGGCATTCGTGTTTGTGGAAAGTCATCGGGGTAAATCAGGTCATCCCAGTCGGGACGGACCGCCCACGCATTGTTGATTGCAACGATGCGGTCAAACACCTCGCGCGGCCACTCGCGGGATGCGACGACATTTGGCCCGCTGCCCAAGATCAAGACGACTGACATGTGATGTTTTCCTTATCGGCTGTTACTTCGGTAACTAACGCCGAATGGCAATCCGTCGAGGTGGATCAGGCAACATTTCTGATCGCGCAGGAAGAAGCGGCTTTGTCGCTGTCCGCTTTCTGTTTTCGCAGTTGTGGCTATTGCCCCAGCTTTGCGTGAACTTCGTCAAGGTCGATTTCGCCGACCGGCATTTTGTTGGCAGGGTTCTCGAAATCGTACTTAAAAATGTTGAAGTCTTTTTTGTACATCTCGTAGACCAAATGCATCGAGAGATCATCAAAGTAGTCCGCGACAGGATGTGCCCGCTTTGGTCCGTGCCCTTCGCTTTCGTTAAAGCGCGGGATCGTGGCCAGATCGATCGCGTGGGCCGTTTTGGTGTTATCCAGAACGTCCTGCATGCCGTCGTTGAATTTCTCGGTCCAGAAAATCTTGTCGTAGCGCCCGCCGTTGACAATAAAGGTCGAGATATGACCGGACATTGCCGACCAATGAATGTCAGGCTCCATCGGGCGACGCCACCTGACGGTGTCACGCGCAAACAGCAAAAAGCGGCGGAAACTTTCGATCTGGTCAAATTCGAACCCGTTGTCCGGGTCGCCCACTTCAATCCCGTATTTCTGAACCAGAAGCGGAACAAGGTTGCCACGGTAGTACTTGCCGTTGCGCTGGATGCCGCAGATTTTGTCAAAGAAGGATGAAAGGATACGTGTGTAGGGATTGCGGACGCAGGTAAACGTATAGCTTGCGTGGTTGTGAACTGCTTTCGCAATCAGCGGCTGGCTACCATCAAGCGCCCATTTGTGGATGTCCGTTTTTGCGTCATGGATATCACCATCAAAAAACCTGCCATGGTCGGAATAGTACATGATCTGGCCGATTGAAGAACACGCACACTTGGGCACGACGCGATACACCATGCTTTCGCTCGTGGTCATCCATGTCCCGGGAAAATTTGCCACGTCGTCTACTCCATAACCCAACAGCCGGTTGCTGGTTCAAATAAGAACAAAGAAACACTGTAACTTCAATGACTGTTCGCGCTATGACGTGCCGGACGCAAGTGAATAAGCAGGGTCTATGGAACACGATGGCAAGAATAGCCTTCATACTTCTTTGTCATAAAAATCCGGCGGCGATTGTCACGCAGGCAACGCAATTGACGGCGGCAGGCGACTATGTTGCGATCCATTTTGACGGGTCGGCCTCGGCTGATGATTACAAAGCTATTCAGCAAGGTCTTGCGGAAAATCCCAATGTTGTGTTTGCCAAGCGGCGCATCAAATGCGGTTGGGGCGAATGGAGCCTTGTGCAAGCGACGCTGAACACAGTGGAAGCCGCAACAGATGCATTTGCACGCGCGACCCATTTCTACATGGTCTCTGGCGATTGCATGCCGATCAAGTCAGCGCGATTTGCCCATCAAATGTTGGACGAAAGCGACGTCGATTACATTGAAAGCTATGATTTTTTCGACAGCAATTGGATCAAGACGGGTTTTCGCGAAGAACGGCTGATCTATCGCCATTTCTTCAACGAACGGACGCAGAAGTTCCGGTTTTACGCAGCCCTTGGTCTACAGCAAAGAATGGGTATTACCCGCAATATTCCGCAAGATATTCAAGTGATGATCGGCAGCCAATGGTGGTGTCTGCGCCGCCAAACGGTTGAAGCCGTGCTTGCTTTTGCCAAAGAACGCCGCGATGTCATGCGCTTTTTCAAGACGACATGGATTCCCGACGAGACATTTTTCCAGACCGTGGTCCGCCACCTTGTCCCCGGTCGCGAGATTGAAAACCGGACACTCACGTTCCTGATGTTTTCGGACTACGGTATGCCGATCACGTTTTACAACGATCACTTTGATCTGCTGCTGGGCCAGAATGGTCTTTTTGCGCGAAAAATCAGCGTCGAAGCAGAGAGCCTGCGCCAAGAGCTTGGCGCGCTTTTTGCGAGCGACCGGTTGGAATTCGAAGTCACCGACGAGGGCCGAAGACTGTTTCAATTCCTGACGGAACGCGGGCGGGTGGGTCGCCGGTTTGCGCAGCGGTTCTGGGAGCGTGAAACAACGCTGGGCCGCAGCCGCGAGTTGATGATTATTGCCTGCAAGAAATGGCATGTCGCAAAGCGGTTGGTTGCCACAATCAATGCGCATACCGATGTGCCGGCGCTGCAGTATCTGTTTGACGAGGATCACACCCCTTTGCCTGATTTGGGTGGCATAGAAACGTCGCTGCAAAAGCGTGGCCGCCATCGCCGCGCGATGATGCGCATGCTGTACGATCATTTCCAGACCGATCGCATGGTCATCTGTCTGGATACGGCAAGTCTGGAACTGATAGCCGATTTTCATGCCGACAAAGCGACAGTTCGTCTGCTTGAAATCGAGTGCAATTTTGACGATGACTATTTGATTGGCCATGCCAAGCGCGTGGGGCTTGCCGGTGAACATGCCACACAAGCGACATTTGACCGCCTGTTGCCAACAATCCGCAACGACATGGTTTTCGAGCGTGACGCCATCCGCGATGCGGAATTCAGTGATGCGAAACGCTTGCGCGAGAACGCGAGCATTGAAGAAAATGCCGCAGCAATTGCCCAGTTCTTGAAGGTCTCACCCGAGATCGCCCGCGAACTGGCCCAAACCCCCCACCTTTTTGTTGATTGAGGATTCTTATGGAATACGCCTATGACGAACAGAATATTTTCGCCAAGATCCTGCGTGGTGAAATCCCCAACAAGACTGTTTATGAAAACGATGTTGCCTTGGCATTCGAGGATATCGCCCCCCAAGCGCCTGTGCATGTGCTGGTCATTCCCAAAGGCCCTTATATGAGCTTGGATCACTTTGCCCGCGATGCATCACCGCAGGAACAGGCGGGGGTTTTTCAAGCCGTTGCAGAGGTTTGCCGCATCTGTGATCTTGCCGACGGATTCCGTGGTGTATCAAACACACGTGTGCATGGCGTGCAGGATGTGCCGCATTACCACATGCATATTCTGGGCGGTCGTCCATTGGGGCGCATGTTGGCGGACTAAACGACGCTGCCTCCGGCGGAAGTTTTTTCGGGAATAAGAAGCGCGGCCATTACCGGTTCGATGTCAGCGACAGGAAGACATCCTCGAGATGTGCTTCCTGCGTTTTGACGTCTTTGATCCTGATCCCTGCATCGCGCACCAAAGACAGGATTTGTTCCGCAGGCGTGATGCCGGTTTGATAGGTAAAGCTAAGCGTGCCGTCAGCCTGTTTCTTGCCCGTGATCGCGTCAGGCAGGGCGGGCAGGTCTGTGTCGCTTTCGGGTGTGATGACCAGTGTCTTGCTGTCCAGCCGTCCCAGCAGGTTTTTGGTGCTGTCGCGGATAATGACTTCGCCGTGGTTGATGATGGCGATATCGTCGCACATTTCCTCGGCTTCTTCCAGGTAATGCGTGGTCAGGATGATCGTCATGCCGTCTTCGTTCAGTTTGCGCACGTTCTGCCAGAGCAGATTGCGCAATTCGATATCGACACCAGCGGTCGGTTCGTCGAGGACAAGGATCTGGGGGGAGTGGACAAGTGCTTTGCCCAAGAGCAGCCTGCGCCGCATCCCACCCGACAACGACCGTGCGTATGCGTTTGCCTTGTCGGTCAGTCCGATAAGTTCGAGTATTTCTTTGGTTTTGCGTTGTGATTTCGGCACGCCATATAGTCCCGCTTGCACGTCAAGTGATCCCGCGGGGGTAAAGAAAGGGTCAAGATGTGGTTCTTGCGGCATAATCCCGATCGCGGCACGGGACTGGCGCGGGTTCTTGTCTTGGTCAAAACCCCAGATTTTCACAGAGCCTTCGGTTTTCACGACCAGACCTGCAAGAATGTTGATAAGGGTCGATTTCCCCGCGCCGTTCGGCCCAAGCAGACCAAAGATTGATCCGCGCGGGATGTTCAGGTCGATGCCTTTGAGCGCCTCTTTCGCCTCGGTGCGTTTTGTCGCGGCGTAGGTCTTTTTCAACCCCTGAATTTCTATGGCATTGTCGGTCATGCTGGTCTTTCCCCCGTCCCGCACCTGCGGTATGTTAATCCTCATCTAAGCTGGGCACTGGCCCACGGCAACCAGACAGGGAAGATCATGTCCACACCCGCACCCGAGACGAAGATTGTTCACGAATGGCGCGTGGCCTGTGATGGCGGCGGCGGCGCGTTGGGTCACCCCCGCGTCTGGCTGCAAATTCCGAACGAACACGGCTGGATTGAATGTCCCTATTGTGATGCCAAGCTGGTGCACAAAGAATTCGAAGGCAAAGTCTAGGCCTGCCGCACAGCGATTGTTCGTTACTGCGCGTTTTCCCATAGCCCTGTATGCTCTATATGTTTCTTAACCTGTTAAGGAGCACGCAATGACCTTTCGCCCTGTTACACAAACCACCCACGCCCAACCCACAATGGAGGGCGCGGGCGTGCATTTGCACCGCGTTTTTGGCTTCGGTGACCCGGCCGAAAGCGATCCTTTCTTGTTGCTGGATGATTTCCGCAACGACATCCCCGCGCATTACGCGCGCGGCTTTCCTTGGCACCCGCACCGCGGCATCGAGACAATCACCTATGTGCTTGAGGGCGAAGTTGAACACGGCGATTCGCTGGGCAACCACGGGACCTTGGGTGCAGGGTCTGTGCAGTGGATGACTTCGGGGTCGGGGATTCTGCATCAGGAAATGCCAAAAGGGAATGCGGCCGGTCAGATGCATGGCTTCCAGCTTTGGGCGAACCTGCCATCGTCGCTAAAGATGACCGCACCGCGCTATCAGGACATATCTGGCGGTGATGTTCCCGAAATCATTGACGATGACGGGACCCGCGTAAAGATCATCACGGGCAAATTCTGGGGCAAAGCGGGGCCGGTGGACGGCATAGCGGCTGATCCGCTGTATCTGGACGTGTCGATTCCGCCCAACAAGCGCAAGACATTGCCTGTGGATACCCGCGCCAATGCTTTTGCCTATGTCTTTTCGGGTGCAGGTAGCTTTGTCGATGCGGCCAATCCCGTCGGTGTCCGCGTCGAAAAAGAGGTCGCTGGCCAAGAGCTGAATATCCGCGACATGACCGGCAACCGCACGCTTGTGCGCTTTGGCAATGGTGATGACATCACGGTGCAGGCGGGACCTGACGGTGTCCGTTTCCTGTTGGTCGCAGGGCGGCCCATTCAGGAACCTGTCGCGTGGCATGGCCCAATTGTGATGAATACGCAGGCCGAGTTGCGCCAAGCGATGAAAGACCTGCAAAACGGAACCTTCATTCAGGCGGCGCACTAGACCGTCGTGGCCCCTGCGTATAGGTAGAAGATGTATCTTTAGGGGGTTCGCCATGGCGTTCGGTAAAGGCTGTCATCTACATCTGATCGATGGATCAGCGTTTATTTTTCGGGCCTATCACGCGCTGCCGCCACTCACACGCAAGTCGGATGGCCTGCCTGTCGGCGCAGTCAGCGGCTTTGTGAACATGCTCCAGCGCTACGTCGAAGGAAATAACGGCGAAGGTGCCGCCACGCATGTCGCCGTCATTTTCGACAAGGGTAGTCATACCTTCCGCAACGATATGTACGACCAGTACAAAGCCAACCGCGATGCCATGCCAGAGGATTTGCGCCCGCAAATGCCGCTGACCCGTGTGGCGACCAAGGCATTCAATATCGCATGTGAGGAAGTCGAAGGTTTCGAGGCCGACGATATCATCGCAACCTTGGCCCATCGCGCACGCGATGCAGGCGGGATGGTCACGATTGTGTCGTCCGACAAGGATTTGATGCAGTTGATCGGTGACGGTGTTGAAATGCTCGACCCGATGAAGAACAAGCGAATTGATAGTGACGGCGTTGTTGAAAAGTTCGGCGTTCGCCCTGACCGCGTTGTCGATGTGCAGGCGCTTGCAGGGGATTCGGTTGACAACGTGCCCGGTGCACCCGGGATCGGGATCAAAACGGCGGCTTTGCTGATCAATGAATATGGCGATCTGGAAACACTGCTTGATCGCGCAAGCGAGATTAAACAGCCCAAACGCCGCGAGTCGCTGATCGACAACCGTGCGCAGATCGAGTTGTCCAAGCGCCTTGTTCAGCTTGATTGTGATATGAAGCTGGACTTTACGCTTGATGACCTTGAAGTGCGTGACCCCGACCCCGAGGTTCTGCTGGGTTTCCTTGCCGAAATGGAATTCCGCACGGTCACAAAGCGCATTGCCGACAAGCTGGGTGTTGCTGCACCAGAGGTCGCGGTTGCGGCACCGGTTGCTGATGTGGCGGCACCTGAGGCGGTTGATTTCACGCCCGACAGCTATGAATGCGTGCGCGATGCTGCGGCTTTGCAGATTTGGATCAACCGTATACGTGAACGCGGCTACGTTGCCGTTGATACCGAAACGACCGGATTGAATGACATGACCGCCGATCTGGTCGGCATTTCGCTTTGTGTTGAGGCGGGGCAGGCGTGTTATATTCCGCTAACCCACAAAGCGGCGGTATCCGACGACCTTTTCGGTTCTGACGATATAGCCGAAGGGCAGATGGATTTGGCAGAGTGTCTGGCGCTGCTCAAGCCTGTTCTTGAGGATCCGGCGATCATCAAAATCGGTCAGAACATGAAATACGATGCAAAGATTTTTGCGCGTCTGGATGTGGCTGTTGATCCGATAGATGACACGATGCTGATGTCCTATGCGATGAACGCGGGCCTGCACAATCATGGCATGGATACTCTGTCCGAACGCTATCTTGGGCATACGCCTATCCCGATCAAACCACTGCTGGGGACAGGTAAATCGGCGATCACATTTGACCGTGTCCCGATCGATGAGGCCGTGAAATATGCAGCCGAAGACGCCGATATCACTTTGCGCTTGTGGCAGTTGTTCAAACCGCAGTTGCATGTAAAACGCGTCACAACCGTCTATGAAACGATGGAGCGTCCCTTGGTCCCTGTTCTGGCCCAGATGGAACGCAATGGCATCAAAGTTGACCGCGACACGCTTAGCCGGATGTCAAATGCCTTTGCGCAAAAAATGGCGAGCCTAGAGGCCGAGATTCAGGAAATGGCGG
>CBDTYC010000028.1:0-15493 GCA_965364495.1 uncultured Yoonia sp.
GGGCTAACCATTGGCGATGACGTGATGCTGTCGGAAAGTGCCGTGGTTTACACCCATGATCACGGGTTAGACCCCAGATCGCCCCCCGCCCTGCGGCCCAAAACAATAGAGGCGGGCGTATGGATCGGAATGCGCGCCGTGATCTTGCCAAGCTGCCAGCGGATCGGGGCAGGGGCGATCGTCGGCGCGGGTGCGGTCGTGACCAAGGACGTGCCGGCAGGCGCCATCGTTGGCGGCAATCCCGCGCGTGTCCTCAACCCAAGTTCAAAGCGAAAGGATGCGGCATGAACATCCTGCATGTTAGTCCAACCTTTTATCCCGCTATTTATTGGGGCGGTCCAATTTGGTCGACCAAGGCCATCTGTGATGGCGTGGCGGCCCGTCCAGATGTGACTTTGCGTGTCCTGACGACTGACGCGGCAAGCCCCGCCATCGGCCACAAGGTCACGCAGGAAATGCTGCCATATCAGACGACTTATGCGCCGAGGGTTGCAGGCCACAGCATTTCCCCCGCATTGCTGCGTCAATTGCCAGCGGCAATCAAATGGGCAGATGTTGTCCACCTGACGGGGGTTTATAATACGCCCACCCTTCCGGTTTTTGCGCTGTCGCGATTGATGGGGAAACCATTGGTTTGGTCACCGCGCGGGGCCTTGCAGGCAACCCAAGACTGGGACAACGCACCCAAAAGGCGCGCTAAACAGCGTTTTGAAACGGCCCTTAGCTTTCTGCGTCCGCAGAGCATGGTAATGCATGTCACCGCCGACACAGAGGCCGCCGCCAGCCAGCACCGTTTTGCAGGGCTCGATGTGAAAGTGATCCCGAATGCCGTTGATATTCCGCGCTATGTGCCAAAAATGCGCAAAGCGGGTATGGGAACCAGACTTATCTATCTCGGGCGTTTGCACCCCAAGAAAGGCATCGAAGCCCTGATAGAGGCTCTGGGCGACCTGCCAGACGATTTCAGCATCGATATCTATGGCGCAGGAGACGCCGGATACACTGTGAAACTGCAGCAGGCAGCGGCACATCTTGGTTCCCGTGTCTGCTTTCATGGGCACGTAACAGGTGCGGATAAAACGACGGCCTTCGCAAAGGCAGACCTGTTCGTTCTGCCGTCGTATTCTGAGAATTTCGGGATCGCCATAGCCGAGGCATTGGCCCACGGGCTTCCGGTTCTTACAACCACCGCAACTCCGTGGCAGTCGCTCGAAGCGCGGGGCTGCGGGCGCTGTATCGCGATGGAACATGCTGATCTGGCTGCAGAAATCCGCGCCCTTGCGACACAAGATCTGGCGGCAATGGGCGCAAGAGGCCGAAGGTGGATGCAGCAGGACTTTGCGATGGACACGATGGTTGAAGCTTTTGCCGCACTTTACAATGACGTTGCTGCATCTCGGAAAATGCAGGTCTTCGCATGACCGCTCGCATCGATGTCACCATGAACCGCAACACACGCAGCTGGCGCAATCGCGAGATGCTTTCACGGGTGCTGTGGTCTGCAGCTTGGCCGTTTTTCCGGCTTAGTCCGCGTCCGTTTTGGGGATGGCGCAGAAGCATGCTGCGGCTTTTTGGCGCCCAAATCGGTGCCGAGGTGCATGTCTATCCGACTGTACGAATTATGATGCCTTGGCATTTGGAAATCGGGGATCAAGCAGCCGTCGGGGACCGTGCGACCCTTTATGCTTTGGGTCCGATCAGTATAGGCGCACGCGCGACCGTGTCACAAAACGCGCATCTTTGCGCTGGCACGCATGATCTGCGTCGTGCGGACAGGCAATTGGTCAAAGCGCCGATCTGGATCGGGGCAGATGCATGGGTTTGTGCAGATGCCTTCGTGGGGCCGAATGTGACAATCGGTGTGGGCGCGGTTTTGGGCGCGCGTGCTGTGGCAAAGCAATCGCTGGCCGCTGGCCGCATCGGCGAGGGCAATCCGATGCAAGTGCGGTCCAGATCATGACAAAGTTAACCGTCATCATTCTTACCAAAGACGAGGCACGGCATATCGAACGGGCGATTGCTTCTGTTAAGCCTGTCGCGACTGATATTGTCGTTGTGGATTGCGGGTCGCATGATGACACCGTTGCAAAGGCAACAGCCGCCGGTGCGCGCGTCTTGCATCATCCATGGACGAATTACGCGACGCAGTTCAACTGGGCCTTGGATCAGATCAAAGGGAATTCCGGTTGGGTGCTCCGCCTTGATGCTGACGAGATTGTGACGCCAGAATTGCTGGCCGAAATACAGTCCGGCTTGCCGGATGTTGCAGGCATCACAATCGGGCGGAGCATGTGCTTTATGGGGCAACCCGTCAGGCATGGCGGGCTGTTTCCGATCCGTGTCCTGCGGTTGTTCCGCAATGGCAAGGGCCGTTGCGAGACGCGCTGGATGGATGAGCATATCATCGTCGATGGGCCGCTGGCCGCGTTTTCGGGGCAGATCGTTGATGACAACCGTCATTCATTGGATTGGTGGACCGCGAAACACAACAGTTACGCCAGTCGCGAGGTCGTCGACATACTGAACAAAGAGTTCGGTTTTCTGCCGCAAGATGTTCTTGCCGCACGAACCACTGGAAAGCAGGCCGCGGTCAAGCGCTGGATCAAAGAAGAGTTGTACGCCCGATTGCCGCTTGGCGCGCGCGCAGCGGTGTACTTCCTTTATCGCTTTGTGCTGCGCGGCGGATTTCTGGATGGGCCCCAAGCCCGTGCATTCCACTTTTTGCAAGGATTTTGGTATCGCTATCTGGTTGATGCCAAGCTCGCCGAGGTCCGCCGTCATATGGCGCGGAAAGTCGTTGATCCGGTCTCGGCAATCGCCGAGATACTGAACGTTAATGTATCGACACAACCCGATTACATCAGCTCGGGTGCGGGCCGCATCAAGATATCCATTGTCACAGCAGTCCTTAACGGGCGCGAAACCTTGCCGGACATGCTTGGCAGTTTGCGCAGGCAAAGCCACGCGCAGATCGAGCATGTGGTACAAGATGGAGGCTCCACAGACGGGACATTGGCGTGTCTGCAAAGCGATGGGATCGGGCAGACGTTACTACAATCACGGCCTGATACTGGTATATATGATGCGATAAACCAAGGGATCGCGCGGGCGTCCGGTGATGTGATCGGACTGCTGCACGCCGACGACCGGCTTGCCGGTCCAGAGGTCCTTGCCGCCGTTGCAGATGCCTTGCAGGACCCTGACATTGACGGCGTCTATGGCGACATTCAATATGTGTCGCGGGGGGATCCGAACCGCGTGATCCGGCAATGGAAGGCTGGTCCATATGCGGCATCAAAACTGCAACGCGGTTGGCTGCCGCCTCACCCGACGCTCTATCTACGTAGGTCGGCATTTGAAAAGGCCGGGCTGTGCGACAGCAGTTCGCGGATTTCAGGTGACTATGATGCTATGTTGCGGTTTCTGACCACCGGACAGCTGCGTCTGGCCTACATCCCGCAAGTCATGGTGCAAATGAAGATGGGCGGTGCAAGCAACCGGTCGTTCGCACATATGATCCGCAAAAGCCGCGAGGACGATCGCGCAATCAGTCGCACAAAAGCCGGTGATGTCGAAGTATCCGCGACAAAGACCGTCGCCAAACGGGCGCAGTTCCGCGCCGGAGCTTAGGTGTAGAAAAACTTGGTGAGCTGGTAAAAGATCGGGGCGGCAAAGATCACACTGTCCAACTGGTCAACAAAACCGCCTTGGCCGGGGATAAGATGTGACCAGTCCTTGACGCCGCGGTCCCGTTTGATCGCAGCCACCACGATATTCCCGAACATCCCCACCAAAGACGCGATACCGGCCATCAAAGCCGCACCGACAACCCCGAATGGCGTGATCCAGTTCAGCAAGGCGCCAATGATCATGGCGCCAAGAATGCCGCAAATCAGACCCTCCCAGGTTTTGGGCGACAGCCCCGGCGCGATTTTGCGTCGTCCGATGCGCCGTCCGAAAAAGAAATCCAAAAGGTCGCCCAGTTGGACAACCATCACAAGAAACGCGATCAGCAAAAGTGATCTGTCCCCATAGCCTTCAATCTCAAGCGACATGAGTGCGGGGACATGGCTGACACAGAAAACAGCAATCATCAGGGCCCACTGGGTCTCGGCGACCCGCACCAGAAAACGCTGCGGATTGCCGCGCAAAGCCGATACCATAGGCAGCAGCAAGAACGCATAAACCGGAATGAAGACAGTGTAGAGGCCGGTCCAGCCAAGTCCTACAAAGACATATTGCAGCGGAAGCACTGCAAAGAATGCCAGCGCCAGAGAAAGATGATCCGCTTGGGCCTTGGTGGTCAGTGTCAGAAACTCGCGCAGGGCGGCAAAGGATGCAAATGCAAACAGCATCATGATACCCGGCTTACCCAAAAGCAACGCCGCGCCGATAAATGCAACCATGCCCCACCAGCTTTGTACGCGGGTCATATAGGTATCCAGCATCGGGTTTTGCTCATGCACCGGTTGGCGTGCGCGCAGGACCTCACCCAAAACGGTTAGCGCAATCAGAATGCCAAAACTACCGAAGGCCAGCAGCAGAATATCAGTTGTCGTGCTGGTCATTTGCGTACCTCTGGCCGCTGCGCCAATAACGCGTCCGAGGCACGCTTGAGAAAGTCATCTTTGCTTTCGCCTTCCTGCACATGGATCGGTTCGCCGAATGTGACGGTGCAGATCAGGGGCAGGGGGATGATTTCGCCTTTTGGCATGATCTCTGTCAGGTTGGCGACCCATGTGGGCACCAGATCAACGTCAGGGCGGGCAAGACCCATGTTGTAAAGACCGGCCTTGAAAGGCAACAGCGGGTCTTCGGTCATGTTGCGATTACCTTCGGGGAAAATGATCAAAGACGCGCCTTCGTCGAGTGCCGCGATGATCTTGTCCATCGGTTTGTCGTTCACTTCGGGGCGGCGGTCGACAAGGACGCAGTTGAAGACCTCTGGCCCGACAAATGCACGCAGCTTGTTTTTTAGCCAGTAATCGGCAGCAGCCACGGGGCGGACGGTGCGGCGCAGCGCAGGCGGCAGGACCGACCAGATCATCGGCATATCAGCATTGCTGGTGTGATTGGCGAAATAAACCCTTTGACGCGGGATAGGCTCGATGCCTTTCCATTCTGCCCTGACGGCAGTGATGGCGCGTGCAAAAATCCGAATGGATTGCCCGACGATGCGTGCGGCGAACTGGCGTAAAAATTTCATGAGGCTGACTTTGACGAAGCAGGTTGCTTTTGAAAAGGAAAAAGCCCCGCCCTTGAAATCAGGACGGGGCAGGGGGACGTACTCAGGATTTTTCACCGACGTAGTCGGACAGCAGTTTTTCGTTCTTGGCTTCTTCGATCCGGTTGATGCGGTCCTCGGACATTTTTTCCTCAAAACGGTATTTGACGAAGTTGACCAGGGCGAGCGTCAGCATCATGACTGACATTGCCCAGAACCCCTTCGTGGACAATGGTACGTCGGTCGACAGCCAGAGCGACAGGGCAAGCATTCCGTAAGCAACAAGAACACCTGCTGCATTGATGGTCATGATCAGCGAATTGTCGGATTTATTATTGGTCATTTTCTAAGTTCCTTATTGGATGTGGCGTGTGTTGGTTTCAGTTACTTGCTGTCTGACTTCAGGCGGGCCAGCACATCGTCGGCGGTGGACCGTGTCGCATCGCCAAATCCGGCGTCAGCCATCCGGTCAGTGAGGTTGTCATTGTTAAGATCGCGGTTGATATCGGCCAATATTTCGGTCCTTTCGAACGGATCATCGCGGCCTAGAACGCGGGCAATCAGTTCTTCGGCTTCCTGCGTGCTATCAGCGGAAACACCGGATTTGGTCATCCGCATTTGGATATCTTGTTCACGCTTGACCGCACGGGCTTGAATTGCGCCTTGTTTGAGGTCGATGATGCGGCGGTGGCCGGTTTCGATCGAACTGCGCAGCCGCACGATCTTTTGATCAAGGCGCTCAAGGGTTTGGCCCCGCAGCGCCAGTTCGTTTTCCATGGTGGCAATTGCGCGGGCGGCCTCGGTTGCCATGTCTTCGCGCCCGTCGCTGAGTGCGGTTTTGGCCCGTTTGGTAAGGTCGGCAATGCGGGATTCAAGCGTCCCGTGCAGTTGCTGCTCGGCGCGGTGGCGCTGGATGAGGCTGGCGAGTGTCGCCTTGGCGGCGCGCAAGCTGTTTTCGCTTTCGCGGATTTTCTGATCGATTAACTCAATCGCAAAGGCATCACGTACGCGGTCTTCGGCGCGCGCGCTTTGGCCGCTTATCAATGTGGCTAGTGTCTTGAACATCCGTTTCTCCAGTTTTGTGAACATTGTTCATAATCTAGATGTAGGATGGCAAGGTTCACAGCGCAAGGAAAAAAGTGAACATTGTTCAAATTTATTTAGTGGTGCGCTGTCAACTGCCTTAAAACAAGGTTGATCATGCGATCAATGTCGCCCGCCGGAACACTGATGCGGGCCTCGTCCAAGCCCAAAACCACAATGCCGTGCACCGAAGAAAACAGGGCGCGGGTCAAAAGAATGCGATTCTCAAGCGTTTCCTCGGGAAACATTTCGGTGAGTGGTCCGATGATATGGCCAAACAGCTTCTCCATTTCGGCGATATACCAGTCAGGCGCGGCTTGCCCCGATGGGCGCTCTACATCGAAGATCGCGCTCCAGCTTAGGTAGTTGTCCGCTGCAAACCGGTGGTAGGCCAGTCCCATGACCACCAATCGTTCCACATTGTCGTCGGGGGCGTCTTGCAGGTCTGCAATGACGGCTTCCCCCAATCTGTGAAAAGTGCGCGCATTTACCGCCAGTGCCAATTCAGTCAAGTCGCCGAAGACATTATAGATCGCCCCGACAGCACACCCCGCTTGCGCGGCCAGATCACGCGCGCGCAATGCAGAAAGTCCCTTTGTCGCGATTGTGCTCTCGGCGATGTCGATCAATTTGTCGCGCAATTCTGCGCGGCGCAGTTCGGTTTTGCTAGCCATTGGAAGCCCTTTTGGTGAACGTAGTTCATTTCTAGACCATCAAAGCGGGGCTTTGAAGGGCGGGCATGCGACTATTTACAGCACTTTCGCTGATCAATCCAAATTTACTCGGTCTTGACCGGCGCGCCACCTGCAAAGCTATTCACATCGTGATAGCCAATGGGTTCCTCTTGCATCTGAAGGTGTAGCCCTGTGTCTGTGTAGGGATGCGCACGGGCGAGGTCTTCGTCAAAATCAATGCCCAGACCGGCGCCCGTCGGGACAGGGATGTAGCCGTCCTCGACGACGATGCTGCCTTTGATCAGATTATGATGGAACGGCGTTTCGATCGTCTCGGCCATGAGGATATTCGGGATAGAGGCCCCAAGCTGCACGTTTGCCGCCCATTCGACGGGCCCTGCATAAAGATGCGGGGCGACTTGCGCATTATAGACCTCGGCCAGTGCTGCGATCTTTTTGGTTTCCCAAATGCCGCCTGATCTGCCCAAGGCGGGCTGCAAGATCGTTGCGGCACCCGCACGAAGCACTGGCGCGAACTCGGCCTTGGTTGTCAGTCGTTCACCTGTGGCGACGGGGATGTTTACCGCGTTCGCCACTTTGGCCATTTCGGCCACATTATCCGGTGGAATGGGTTCTTCGTACCAAAGCGGGCTGTAGGCTTCGAGCGCCTTGCCAAGACGGATTGCGCCGCCCGTACTGAATTGCCCATGAGTCCCGAACAGCAGGTCGGCACGGTCACCGACGGCGTCGCGGATTGCTTTGCAGAAAGCAACCGACAAAGAGATATCATACATCGACGGCATATGACCGCCACGGATTGTGTAAGGTCCGGCAGGATCGAATTTGACGGCCGTATAGCCCTTGTCGACCATGTCGGTTGCGACTTCGGCGGCCATTTCAGGGCTGGCCCAGAAATCCGGCAGCGGGTGTGACGGGCGTGGATAAAGATAGGTATAGGCCCGAATGCGGTCATTCATCCGGCCACCGATCAGTGCATGCACAGGACGGTCGCGGTCTTTGCCCAAGATATCCCAGCACGCCATTTCCAGCCCTGACCACGCGCCAATGACGGTCAGGTCCGGCCGCTGGGTAAAACCGGAAGAATAAACGCGGCGAAACATCAACTCGATGTTTTCGGGGTTTTCGCCCGCCATATGGCGTTCGAAGACATCCTTGATGACGGCTTTCATGGCCTCTGGCCCGATGGACGACGCATAGCATTCGCCATAGCCCACAATGCCGGTGTCGGTGGTTACCTTGGGAATGATCCAATAGCGCCCACCCCAGCCGGGTGCGGGTGGGGCTGTTACAATGATATCAAGATCGGCAAGTTTCATGGTCTAGCCCCTAGTCAAACACGATCACGTTTCGTTTTGCGCTGCCCGTTTTGGTGTCAGCAATCGCCTCGTTGATTTGTTCCAGCGACCAACGGCCTGAAATAAGTTCGTCCAGTTTCAGGCGGCCTTGCTCGTAAAGATCGACCATCCAAGGGATATCGCGCACGATGACAACATCACCCATCTTGGACCCGACCATGCCTTGACCAGTGGCTGCCAGCATGACTGGTTCGTAGGTCGACATCGCGCCCGAATGCGGCATGCCGACCATGATGACCTTGCCGCCGTTAGCGAGATACTGAGGCGCGCTGTCGTAGGCGGGAATTGCGCCGACTGTCACAAATACAGCATCCGCACCACGGCCCATCGCCTCTTTGGCTGCGCGCCATGGTTTGTCGCTTGTGGCAAGCACCCCGTCCGTTGCGCCGAACTCCTTGGCAATAGCCAATTTCTCTTCTGACATATCGACGGCGACGATCCGGCGCGCGCCAGCGATCCGCGCTCCTTGGATGGCGTTTAGCCCGACGCCGCCCGCGCCGATCACGACGACGTCTTGCCCCGCTCGCAAGCCGGCCGCATTCACCACAGCGCCGACGCCGGTAATCACACCACACGCCAAAAGCGATGCCGCTTCCATGCCAATGCTTTCGGACAGTTTCACGACCTGACTTTGATCCACGACGACTTTCTCTGCAAAGCCGCCAGTGTTCATCGCTTGGTGCAACGGGTTGCCATCTGCGTCAGTCAAAGGGCTGGTTGCCATATCGCTTTCGCAGGCCACAGGTTTGCCGCCTGCACAGGACGGGCAACTGCCGCAGGCGCGGATCAAGGTTACGACCACCGGATCGCCAAGCACAACGCCGCGCACCCCTTCCCCAACAGCAGTGACATGGCCTGCCGCCTCATGTCCGTAAACAGCCGGCAATATGCCGCCCCATCCACCGTCAATGTAGGAAATATCCGAATGGCAGATGGCGCAAGCCTTCAGCGTCACTTGGACTTCGCCCATTTTAGGGGCGGCGAGCGTGACGGTTTCGATGGTAAGTGGCGCGCCAAAAGCGCGGCAAACGGCAGCTTTGATTTGTGACATGGATCGGGTCCTGAATAGTCGTGTTTGCGGTGATCCTGCGGTGTCACTCCGCGCTCCGCAAGTCGGAACACGACATTATTACGCCCGTCGACGCTTTGGTCTGGGCGTTTGTACGAACACGAGGATACACCCGATCGTCAGGGCCGCCGACAACAGGAAAGGCGCCCCTGGCAAATAGAACGGGGTGTTTGCTGCTGTGAAATACCAAAAGGTCTGCGTTACCAACAACGGGGCCACGATTGTGGCGACCGCATTTATCGACGTCACCGTGCCCTGCAGTTCGCCTTGCTGGCTGTCAGACGCCGTGCGCGACATGATGCCCTGCAGCGCAGGTCCGGCAATAGAACCGAGTGCGGTAAGAGGCGTAAGCGCCAAGGCGACCCAACCATTTGTCACAAAAGCAAGGGCTACAAAGGCCAGCACATCAATTGATAATCCCAAAATCACCGCGTTACGATCACCCACCAGTCGCAGGATCGGGCGGATCAGTAGTCCTTGGACAATCGCAATCCCGATGCCGAACACGCCAAGCGACAGGCCGATCATCCCTGGCCCCCAATCAAAACGCTCGGCGCCAAAGTAGGCCCAGACACCGGGATAGACAAAAAATGCAATCGTGTAGACGAACGTAATCAGCATGAGCCGTTTCAACCCCGGCAGGTCGCCGATGTTTTTGAACGCGCCCAAAGGGTTGGCACGGCGCCATTCAAACGGGCGGCGGATGCGATCTGTCACGGTTTCGGGCAGCACATAATACCCGAATACCGCATTTGCCATCGCAAGAAACGCCGCCGCCCAGAAAGGCGCGCGGGTACCGTATTCTGCCAAAATGCCCCCGAACAACGGGCCAATGACGAAGCCCACGCCAAACGCCGCGCCAATCAGACCAAAGTTGGCGGCTTTCTCCTCGGGCTTTGAAATATCCGCCATGTAGGCTGCGGAAGTCGCTTGCGTGGCTGCGGTAATACCGCCAATGATCCGGCCGATGATCAACAGCCAAATCGTATGCGCCAAAGCCATCAGAACATAGTCGAACGCCATGATCACAAGCGAGATAATCAAAACCGGCCTGCGCCCGTAGCGATCAGACAAGCTGCCGACGGTTGGTCCGAATATGAACTGCATCGCAGCAAAGATGGTTGCCAGAATACCGCCCCAGACAGCGGCCTCGCCAAGGCCTTGGCCTTCGACTTCCTGAATCAGATCCGGCATCACCGGCATAATGAGCCCGATGCCCATACTGTCGAGCATGACCGAAATCAGAATAAATGTGACCGCAAGGCGTTTGTTCATCACCCTAGGGTTAAACGCTTCGGTTTTGTTTGCCTAGAGGTTGTTTTCCCAAAGACCTAAAAGCCCTGCCAATTATGCCAAGTGTCCGGTCGCATTCAGGAAATCCGTCACAATGGCGGCAAACGCCTCTGGCTGCTCTGCGCAAGGTAAATGGCCTGCGCGGCGCAGCAAGGCAAACTGGGAACCGGGAATTAGGTCGACGGTTTCACGCACCAGATCGGGGGGCGTTGCCCCATCTTCGGTCCCTGCAATACCAAGTGTCGGGATGCGCAATCCGCTTGTGGGGGTATAGAAATCCGTACCGGCAATCGCGGCACAAACGCCAGTATAGCCTTCGATTGGTGTGCTCTCCAACATCGCTTTCCAAGGTGCCGTTTTGGGAGTGGCATAGAAATCGCGTCCGAACCAGCGTTGCATCACAGCGTCTGCATTTGCAGCTATTCCGTTCAGGCGAAATGCCTTTATCCGGTCTTCCCACATCGTGGGGTTCCCGATCTTTGCGGCAGTATTCGACAACACCATAGCGCGGATAAGATCGGGGCGTTTTACGGCCAAACCCTGTGCGATCATGCCGCCGACTGACAGCCCGACAAACATGACGTCCTTGACAGCGAAGGCATCGCAAACGGCCTCTGCATCGCCGATCAGTTGCCCCATGGAATACGGCGCATCGGGCACGTCAGATCGGCCGTGACCACGCATATCGTAGCGCAGAATACGCAAACCTTTTGGCAGCAGTGGCAAAACAGCGTCCCAAAGATGCAATGTGGTGCCTAGCGAATTCGAGAACGCAACAACCGGACCATCTTCTGGCCCTTCGATGATGGCATGAAGTCTTGTGCCGTCAGGTCGTGATATCATCTGTTCTGTCATGGTGTCGTCGCCGCGTTCGAACCCGTGATAGCTGTGCCGCTCATTTCAATGTGTCCAGTGCTTTGGCAAAGACAGGGGCGTCAACATTCCCGCCTGTCGCCACCGCGATAACAGCATCGCCTGTGAATTCTTCGGGATGGAACAAGGTCGCCGCAAGCGCCGCAGCCCCACCGGGTTCGACCACAATCCGTAACCGGTCAAAGGCAAGACCCACCGCACGCAGACACTCATCCTCTGTGACGACCACACCCGGCCCACAATGTTTGCGCATGATCGGAAAGGTCAGATTTCCCGGTTGCGGCGTGATGATCGCATCACATAGCGACCCACCGCGACGGACGTTGCTTTCGATCTTGCCGCTGATCAATGAACGGGTGACATCGTCAAAATCCTCGGGCTCTGCCGGGCGCACGCGCAAACCGGGCGCATCTGCGGCCAGCGCCAGCGCTATACCGGACGTCAATCCGCCGCCACCGCAACACACCATGACATCGGCATCCGTGATCCCCAAAGCGTTCATATCTTCGGCGATTTCCAGACCAGTGGTGCCTTGGCCTGCGATCACCAGCGGTTCGTCATAGGGTTTTATCAGTGTCAGACCGCGTTCAGCCGAAAGCCGTTCACCAATCTCGTCGCGGTCTTCGGTGGCGCGGTCGTAAAGTATGCCCGTTGCCCCAAGCGCGCGGGTGTTTGCGATCTTGACCGCCGGTGCATCGGAAGGCATCACAATGACCGCCGGCGCGCCGTGTTCGCGTGCAGCAAGTGCGACACCCTGCGCATGATTGCCGCTGGAAAAAGCAATTACACCGGTCTTGAGTGCGTTATCTGTCAGCGCCGAAACCGCCGACCATCCGCCGCGAAACTTGAACGATCCGGTATGCTGCAAGCATTCGGCCTTTACGAACACCCGCCTGCCTGCGATCTCGTCGAGGAAGGGCGAGGTCAGAATCGGCGTGCGCATAGCGTGTCCTTTGATACGCTGTGCCGCGGCGCGGATCATGTCGATATTCATTGCATTTTCTCCAGCCATTGGTGCAGCACGTCTAGTGCTTCCGGTTCATCCAGGAAAGGAACATGCCCCCGCCCGGGGACGTCCGCACGGATCAGATCAGGGCGCCGTCGCGCCATTTCATCGGCAGTTTCGCTGGTGAGCAGATCGGAGTTTTCGCCACGGATCAGGGCAAGCGGCAATCCCGAGAATTCATCATAGAGCGGCCAAAGGTCAGGCGCAGGTTGGGCACCTGCTGCCAAGACAGCGTCGCGCAGTTTGGGGTCATACCGGATGACCAAACCCTCCGGCGTTTGTTCAAAATTGGCTGCGACCACTGCCAGCCAGCGGTCCATCGGCACGTCCTTGAAGCGTGTCCACAGCTCAGCGCGTGTTTTGGCGGCTTCGGCATATGTTTTTTCCGCCGGATTTCGCCCGATGTAATCCTTGATCACATCCAATCCTTCATCCGCAATTTCAGGGCCGATATCATTCAGTGCGACACCAATCAGGCGATCCTTTGCGACAGCAGCCAGCACCATTGCGATTAACCCGCCACGCGATGTACCCAGAATGGCGGCGTTCTCCAGCCCGAGATGATCCATCAATGAAAGGATGTCCGCTGTCTCTTGGGCAATGGAATAGGTGCTGGGGTCTGCCCATTCCGACTGTCCGCGTCCGCGATAATCGGGACGGATCAAGCGCACTGGCAGGTGGGGGGCGACATGATCGAAGTCAGCGCCATTGCGCGCGAGGCCTGCCAGCGCGATCACCGGCAACCCCGTGCCGGCTTCGCTATAGTAAAGCTTGCAACCATCATTGGCCGTGTAATGGGGCATCAGGAGAACTCCGGTATTTTCTTCAGATCAGGCAGGATGTGATGGGGTTTGGCATAAAGGCGGTCGACGGGTTCTTTTGCGCGGTTCACCCAAACCGTTTGAAAACCATAACCTGCGGCACCGGCCGCATCCCAGCCGTTTGATGAGACAAACAAAACGTCGTCTGGCGTGCCGCCCAAGCGGGCGCAAACCAGATCGTAGACGCTGGCATGGGGTTTGAATATGCCGACCTCTTCGACACTCAGCACGGCATCCAGCAAATGTGTAATACCTGCTGATGTGACCGCTGCATTCAACATATCCGGCGACCCGTTCGACAAGATCGCAGTCGTCGCACCCTTGGCTTTGAGGGTGGTCAACATCTCTGATACTTCGGGGAAAGCGGAAAGTTCCCAGTAAAGCGCCAACAGCCGTGCGCGGGTTGCGGGATCGTCCAGGCCATTGGCTTCCATTGCCCAATCAAGCCCGTCACGGGTCACTTGCCAGAAATCACAGTGCCGCCCGGCGACGGCGCGCAGCCACGTGTACTGCAACTGTTTGGACCGCCAGTCGCGGGCCAGCGCGGGCCAAACACTGGCCAAAGCTGCATGTGCGGGTTCTTCTGCTGCCTGCGCTGCGGCTGCGTTGACGTCAAGCAATGTGCCGTAGGCGTCAAATACATAAGTCTTGATTGGCATCAGCCTCTCCGATGTGTTTGGCGGCATCGTGTCACGGCCAAGCGGTCGCGAAAAGAGGTAATGCGTTTGCAAAATGTAGTTCGTGCGCGTAGTTTATCGGCTCTGTTAATTTATGAGAAAGCCAAAACCTATGAGCCAAGCAAAAGCAGGCGACACCGTCCGGATGAATTACACCGGTACCTTGAACAACGGCGAGATGTTCGACAGCTCCGAAGGACGCGATCCGCTCGAGTTCGTTGTAGGTTCCGGTCAGATCATTGCGGGCCTTGATGCAGCAATTGCAGGCATGGCTGTGGGCGACAAGAAAGACGTTAACGTGCCTTGCGCACAGGCCTACGGTGAAACAAATCCAGACGCCCGCCAAGCCGTGCCGCGTGAACAGATCCCCGCGGAAATCCCGCTTGAGGTCGGAACCCAGTTGCAGATGCAAACACCGCAGGGTCAAGTTGTGCCAGTGACAGTCGCAGAAGTGACCGAAGCAGAGGTCACACTCGATGCAAACCATCCGCTTGCAGGGCAGGATCTGAACTTTGCGATTGAAATCGTCGCAATCGACGCGGCCTAAATTAGATTGAGCGCCCGACTAAGTGGTCGGGCGCCTCTATTCCAATCCACTTAGACCAGATTGTCTGGCTGTGGCATCCCAATGACATGAAAGCCACCATCAACGCGGATAATCTCGCCGGTGGTGCAAGCACCTGCATCAGAGGCCAAATAGACCGCCGTGCCACCAACGGCTTCAAGCGTTGCGTTGGCACGTAGGGGTGCGTTCTGTTCGGCATGTTTGTAGGTTCTGCGTGCGCCGCCAATGGCGGCACCGGCAAGCGTTTTCATCGGGCCGGGGCTGATGGCGTTAACGCGGATACCTTGTGGACCAAGATCATTTGCCAGGTAACGCGTCGCCGATTCCAGCGCTGCTTTGGCAACACCCATGACATTGTAGAACGGTGTTACGCGGTTTGACCCTTGATAGGTCAATGTCAAAAGCGTGCCACCATCCGGCATCATCTGCGACGCGCGTTTGGCAACATCGATGAAAGAGTAGCATGAGATCGCCAGCGAATTCTTGAAGTTTTCGCGGCTGGTGTTGATGAACCGGCCCGTCAGTTCGTTCTTGTCCGAAAACGCAATGGCATGGACAACGAAGTCCAAAGTGCCCCAACGCTCTTTGAGCGTTGCAAAGGCCAAATCCATGCTGGCGTCGTCGTTCACATCGACATCAACCATGATGTCGGCGCCCACGGATTCGGCCAATGGTGCCAATCGCTTGCCGAATGCTTCGCCCTGATAGGAAAACGCGAGTTCTGCGCCCGCGTCTGCCATCGCCTTGGCAATTCCCCAAGCGATCGAGCGTTCATTCGCCACGCCCATAATCAAACCACGTTTACCTTGCATCGACATTGTCATGCGCTCAC
>CBDTYC010000029.1:0-15482 GCA_965364495.1 uncultured Yoonia sp.
CAAGGTGCGAGAACACGCCATATGGCACCATCTCGGACCAGTCGCCCATCAGGATCGGACGGAACAGACCCAACACAAGGAACAGCCAGATCGCAGAGGCAAACGCCCATGCCACATGCTTGCCCATGCCCAGCGCCTCGGCACGCAGGTAGGTACGCACCCACCATGTCAGAACCGAAATCAGCAGGAAGAGATGCGATCATGAAGTAGCCGCCGTCATTCATAGGTGGCATGCTTAGCCCATACCCTGGCGATGGCGGATCAAGCGACAGCCAGAACAGGTCCCGCAAGAACCGCTTCGTTTGATCCGACATGGTCCGCATGAGCGATTGGCGGACCTCTCGCAGGAATTCCGGCAAGATGTCGGGAGAAATCTCGGGGGTCGACTTACGCATCATCGTAAATCACCTCGAGGCTTTCTTTCGGCAACGCGTTCTTGCCGCGCATATCGACGTCCGTCGCGGGGACTAACTGATAATCGCCGCCGGTATCTTTGGCGTCAAACAGTCCAAGCAACCCATCCTGATCAAGTGGATTTGGCCGCACGGGCGGCGCGATGCCGACTGCATCGGCAAGCTCCGCGAACATCGGCCCCCACTGGCTTTCGTTCGTGCCAACGATCACATAATTCGCGCTTTTCTTCCTTAGATCGTCATCCTGCGGGATTGCAGCAAGGACAGGTATGCTAACAGCTTCGGCGAAAGCCTTTGCCTCTCCAGAGCCGTCATCCTTGTTGATGACAAGTCCGGCGACCCCAACGTTGCCACCCAATTTTCTGAAGTATTCGACCGCCGAGCAGACGTTGTTAGCAACATAAAGCGATTGGAGATCATTCGATGCGACCAGGATAACTTTCTGTGCCATATCGCGCGCGATTGGCAGACCAAAGCCGCCACAAACAACGTCGCCGAGGAAATCAAGAAGGACATAATCAAAATCCCAGTCGTGAAAGCCCAGCTTTTCCAACAGTTCAAATCCGTGGATGATGCCACGACCACCGCAACCGCGGCCAACCTCTGGTCCGCCAAGCTCCATCGCAAAGACGCCGCCCCGCTTGAAGCATACATCGCCAATAGCGACTTCTTCGCCAGCCAGCTTTTTCTTGGCCGAGGTTTCTATGATTGTCGGACAAGCCTAGCCGCCGAACAGCAGGCTTGTGGTGTCAGACTTAGGGTCACACCCTATCAAAAAAGCACGTTTTTCCATTTCGGGCATCATAAGGCTAAGGTTCGCAAGGGTGAACGACTTGCCAATACCACCCTTGCCGTAAATCGCGATGATCTGCGTTTTCGATGTCGGCTCGCCCTGTGGCACTTCGAGCGTCGGCTCTTGATTTGCTTCGTCGCGCAAACGCTGATCGAATTCCTTTAGATTTGGAATTTCATCTTTCATGCGGTTCCCCAATTCAGGATCATTTTCAGGCAGGCCGGGTCCGTGAACGCGGTGTCATACGCGCTGCTGGCAGTCTCTGCGGATTGTTGATGCGTAATCAGATCGGGAACCGCCTTGTTGGGTCTGGCCAATGCATGACGGGCGGTTGCGGCCAGCGCAAGCAATGCACCAGTTGCGCCCAAACTGCGGTCGATCCGTGTCACACGGCTGGCTTTTGTCACCAGTGTTCAGGCAGCGGCACCAGATAATCCGTGCGCGCCTTCATAACAGTTGGCACCGGATACAAAGACGTGTTCACCGACGCGGAAACCGCTTTCAGCACCCGCCTCGACAACCTCGCCGGCGGCTTCGTAGCCGGGAATGAGCGGATAGCCCATTCCGGGAAACGGGGGCATATCCCCTGTCCAAAACAGTTTTTCAGTGCCTGTAGAAATGCCGGAATGCTTGATCTCGACCACAATGTCATCAGCAGTCGGAGGGATGATTCCCACCTGATCCAACCCAAGCTTGCCGGGCGCTGATAACAGTACAGCTTTGGTTTCCAACGATTTCTCCCTTGGCGTCACATGCAAAATCCACTTTGGCCGCAACGCTCTTTGTTAAATCGAGTTTAGCGTTACAGATATCAGTGCCAATTACTTTAGACAGTTAAGGTGTCAATCTGGCCTTACACCTGTGACAACAGAGGTGATGAATGGCCTACGTGTCTTGGGCCCCTTGATGTCGCCAAAACCTGCCTCGCGCATAAGCGCCATAATCTCGCCTTCGGAACGCGCGCGACCGGTGCGCATCGCCATGCAATAAAGGGCAAAATAGGTGTCACCCGGGCGCTGTGGTTCAGGCCCACCTGTCATAGGTTCGGAAATGACAACGCGGCCACCCGGTGGTAGCGCGTCATAGACTGCGCGCAGCAGGTCCGCCACCGTATCATCAGCATGATCGCACAACACACGCACCAATGTGATCAGATCAGCACCGTCAGGCAGGTCTTCATCGCGGAAAGAACCGGGAATGATTTCAGCGCGATTTGAAAGACCCGCCCGATCAAAGCGATCACGTGCTGCAGGAACAACCGCAGGCAGGTCAAAAAGGGATAAGGATATATCTGGATATGCCAATCCAACCGCGGCAAGAAAGGCCCCCGTCCCGCCGCCGACATCCATAATACGATGGGCCTCGCCGAAGTTCACAGCGGCAAGGGTATCTTCTGTTACCAAGACCTGACTTTCAGTCATCAGCTCGGAATACTGTGCCGCAATATCAGGATCAACTGCACCACGCGCACCAAACACATAGGGCCAGAATTCGGCCAGTTCGGTTTCTACTTCACCACGAAAGAATGCAACCGGATCGGCCAGATCAAGGTACAGGATTTCATGATGGTCAATCATGCCCGCCAGCCCGGGAACCCCGGCCAAAGCGGCGCCGCGTCGCGTCAATGCGTAACGTCCGGCACGGCGACGCTTGATCAGGCCAAGTGCCACGCACCCCGCCAACAGCACCTTGAACCGCGCAATCGGAACGTCGACTTCTGTAGCAAGGGTCTCGGCGGTCATCTCTTGCTTGAGCAGGACTTGCGGCATCTTCAGCCGTACAAACGCCTGTAATATCTGGCTGTGACAGAAACCCGCTACAAGGTCGAACATCGCCTCGCCTTCGGATCGGACCATCCCGCGGGTAAGCGGAAAACGCGCCGCCCAGCGCTGAAATCCGCGCGAGGCTATAAGGCGTGTTAGGCGGCTGGAACGCTTGATGGCACCGCGCGGCGGCGGTGCCAGTGGATCAGGTAATTGAGAATCGGACATTATTCCCCGGCAACAGTTGGCCTGCCACGCGCACCCGCAGGCACCAATTTGTCAGCGTACGCTCGCACCATTTGTGCCAAGGCCGCCTCACCGGGGCAAGCAGGGATTGAGGAAATCGCACCGGCCAGTATATCATCAAAGCGCCGGATCGCCCCCTGAACACCGTAAACAGCCACCGCATTGGGGCGGCCGTGCAGATCGTCCTGCCCCGCAGGTTTGCCAAGTGTGGCCGCATCACACAGCGCATCGCGCAAATCATCCGCGACCTGAAACGCCTCGCCAATACGCGCGCCAAGCTCTTCCCAAGGCCCAGCTTCTTGGCCGGCCACAACCGCGCCCATCTGTGTCGCCGCAATAAACAGCGCACCCGTCTTTGCCTGATGATAGGCAGACAAATCGATCGCCGCCTCGCTCTCCCAACCTTGGCCCGCACAAATGCCAAAAGGCATGCCGGTTCGCGTCCCAAGAATTTCGATCAACTGCACTGCACGGCCTGGCGCGTCATCCGCCGCACGCGCGAGCAACTGAAACCCCATAACAATCAAACTATCGCCAGCCAACACGGCCAGTGGCTCGGAATAAGCTTTGTGAACAGCAGGTTTGCCGCGGCGCGTGTCGGCGTCATCAAAGCAAGGCAGATCGTCGTGCACAAGGCTTGCACAATGGATCACCTCGAGCGCAACAGCAGCTGCATCTGTCAATTGCGGGCGGTCATCCCCACAGGCCATTGCAACAGAGGTCAGGATTGTCGGCCTGATCCGCGCGCCACCTGGCGTAACAGCATATTCCAAAGCAGACGCCAGTTTGGCTGGCGCAACACCGCCTTGCCCTTGGGCAATCGCCCGCGACAGCGCCGCGTCGATACGCTCTGAGATTCTCATATGCGTCTCCTTTGCAAACTATAGTGTCAATTTTAGTTTACATCTGTCAATGTAAATCAAATCTAACAACCGATTCAGGTATGGCATGGCGCAGCGACCGCCCAAAATTGTGATTGTAGGTGCAGGAATTGGTGGGTTAGCCGCAGCCTTGCGGCTGGCACATCAGGACTGCGACGTTACAGTTCTGGATATGCACCGCGCAGCAGGCGGCAAAATGCGCACGGTCCCGTCTGCCGCTGGCCCTGTCGATGCCGGGCCAACCGTGCTGACAATGAAACCGGTGTTTGAGGGTCTTTTTGCAGACGTCGGCGAAAGCCTGAGCGCACATTTGACGCACCAATGATGCGCGCCTCAGAGCCGGACCAATGGGCCGTCACAAAGTCCGTCCTACAAGACCCATCGCTAATCTTTGACATGGCGCCGCACCGAACGCTGGCGGGGCTACTGAAATCCAGCTTTCGCGATCCACAACTGGCGCAGCTATTCGGGCGCTACGCAACTTATGTCGGCGGGTCACCCTATGCATCCCCCGCAATTCTGTCCCTGATCTGGCAGGCCGAGGCGCATGGTGTATGGTCGGTCAAAGGTGGTATGTACAAGCTGGCGAAAACCATCACAGCATTGGCCGAAACGCGGGGGGCTGTTTTTCACTATAACACCCAAGCCACGCGGATCACGCAGCAAAACGGGCGCACTTCCGGGGTGCAAACTGCAAATGCCCATTTTCCGGCGGATATCGTTCTGTTCAACGGTGACCCACGCGCACTGCACAAGGGTCTGCTTGGGCACGGCAGCAAACCAGCGGTTGAAGAAAACCAAGTCTCGCCGCGCAGCCTTTCGGCCTATGTGCATGCCTTTGCAGCACGTCCAAATGGCGTCAATCTCGCGCATCATACCGTCTTTTTCGGTCACGACCCAAAAGCGGAATTTGCCGCCCTTGCAAAAGGCGAAATGCCAACCGACGCCACGCTTTACCTTTGCGCCCAAGACCATTCCGAGGGCGCACCAGATGCGCTGCAACGGTTCGAGATCATCATGAACGGCCCACCCGTTCTGCACGACCCTGAAAAGGAAAAACCCCAATGCCAGACACAGATTTTCGCGCGCCTCCAGCAGTTCGGGCTTCAGTTCAGCCCGACACCGGGGCCAGTGGCACTGACAACGCCGCAGGGGTTCGACATGCTGTTTCCGGCCAGCAGCGGTTCACTTTACGGGCGCAGCCCGCATGGGTTGACCGCAGCCTTCAAACGCCCGACGGCCCGCACAAAGATTCCGGGGCTGTACCTGTGCGGGGGCGGGACGCATCCAGGGGCAGGCGTGCCGATGGCGACGCTCTCCGGACAGCACGCGGCCGCGGCGATCATGATGGACCATGCTTCCACATTGACGTCCCACCAAACGGATACGCGTGGTGGTATGTTGACGGGATCAGCGCAGACGGGACAAAAGCGGTCTCTGTTATAGGGTTTATCGGGTCGGTTTTTTCACCATGGTATGCATGGTCGCACCGCAAGGACCCGGCAAACCATTGCTGTATCAACGTCGCGACTTACGGCGCAGGTGGCCGCTTTACCATGACAGACCGCGGTCGGGCAGCGCTGCAGACGTCCACTGATACGCTTCAAGTGGGCCCTTCATCTATGCACTGGAACGGCAAGGAACTGGTGATCGACGTTAACGAGATCAGCAGCCCGCCCCTGATAAGTCGCGTGCGCGGACAAATCACGATCACACCGCATGCGATGACAACGGTCGAGCTACCCCTGACACCCGATGGCGCGCATATCTGGCGGCCCTTTGCGCCATCTTCGGACATCAGAGTCGAGCTGGACGCAAAAGACTGGCAATGGTCAGGGCATGGCTATTTCGATAGCAACTTTGGTACGCGGTCACTTGAGGAAGATTTCAGCTTCTGGACGTGGGGCCGCTATCCGACCAAGGCAGGTGCTACCTGTATATACGACGCTGTGCGTCGGGACGGGACGACGCTGGACACGGCAGTCGCGTTCGATAGTACGGGTAAGGCACGCATTGTCGACGCCCCGCCGCGCACACGTTTCAAACGCTCGCTTTGGCAGGTCATGCGCGAAACACGGGCTGACTCGGGGGTGATCCCCAAACAGGTGCTGCCGATGCTGGATGCACCTTTTTATTCACGCTCTGCGGTGCAAACACAGATCGACGGCGAAGTGGTGACCGGCGTGCACGAGGCGCTGGATCTTAACAGGTTTCGATCCCCGCTGGTGAAACCGATGTTGGCCGTGCGGGTGCCGCGCCGCAAGGGATGGCCATAGTCGATGGATTGACGAACGATAGGTTGATAGCGGACGATGCAGGTCAAATGGCCCAGCACCTTTGTGCAAAGCGTCCAGCAAAGAACGGGAATATCCGAATGCCAGCTATCGCGCATACTGCCTACGAAATGATTTCCGGCATGACACCCGTTTTGCTGGATGGGGATTTCGTCTTTGTCACGACGCATGATCCGGCTCTCATGGCATCACTGGCATCCGGCGCGATCGCAACCTTCCGCGAGAAAGAAGGGCTTTCGATGCTAGTTCCGGTCGCTTTGGCAAGAAAGCTGGGGTTGGATACCGCCCTGCCGATGCGGTGTATCACGCTCAACGTGTTTTCATCGCTCGAAGGTGTCGGCCTGACAGCGGCGGTCGCCTCGGCACTTGGGGACAACGATATCCCCTGCAATATGATCGCAGCCTACCACCATGACCACGTCTTTGTGCCGTCAAACGTGGCCGACCGCGCGATGGCGGTATTGTGTGCTCTGCAAAATGAGGCGGCAAAATCGGGCTAGTGCGCGTTGACTTTGATACACAGCGCGAGCCCGCCCACTGACACGCACTCGAAAACGATGCGTCTGGATGTGTGCCCAAACATGCGGGTCACGCAACCGGATCCCCAAGATCGATAATCTTTCCGCCCGCGGCCTGCGCATCTTCGGCATCGTGGGTGACCATCAGAACCGGCAATCCCCGTGCTTTGGCCCGATCAAAAACCATCTCGCGTACCTGCGTCCGCAACGCTGCATCCAGCCGCGAAAAGGGCTCGTCCAACAGGAGCGCACAAGGTTCTGACAACAGCATCCGCATTAACGCGATACGCACCTTTTGACCGCCAGAAAGGGTTGCAGGATCACGGTGCGCGAAGCCATCCAGCCCGACTTCGTGCAAGGCTTCTTCGATCTTGGCCTGACGCGCGGCAGCGGTGCCTCCAACACGCAATCCAAAGGCAAGGTTGGCCCCCACGGATAGATGCGGAAACAACAGATCATCCTGAAACAAGATACCGACACGGCGCTGGTGCGGCGAGGCGTCGGTGATGTCATGCCCGTCAAGCAAGACACGTCCGGACGCCTTGAAATCAGCCGCCAATGTGCCCGTCACAAATGCCAACAGCGTCGACTTACCAACTCCGGATGGACCCATGATCGTCAAAACTTCGCCAGAGGCGATGTCATGCGAGACCGACAGCAAAGGCGTTCCGCCTTTTGTGATCGTCACATCTTGCAGCGATAAACCCTTATCCATGCAGCAGACCTCTTCTATTGCGCCAGATCATTGCAGGGATCAGCAGGGCAAGCGCGAAAGGCACCAAGGCGGCACCCGTTTGCATCAAACCGTACACGCCAATCGCACGGCGGTCACCGCCTGATGCAAGTGCGACGGCCTCTGTGGTCAGGGTGGCTACGCGTCCGCCACCAATCAAAAGCGTTGGCAGGTATTGTCCGACCGACACCGCAAGCCCGACCGCCAGAGCCGTCAGCACAGGCCGCAACAGCATCGGCAGGCGCACACGCCAAAGCACACCATTCGGACTGGCCCCCAAAGCAGATGCAATCACACCCATCCGTCCGTCCCATGCCCGAAAGGGATCAGCCAAGGACAAGAACACGTATGGCAACACAAATACCAAATGCGCCATCATCACAGGCACACGCCCGACATCCGCACCGATGTTCAGCATCAGCGTCTGCAATCCCGGCAGGAACGCCGTTTGCGGAATCAAGAGTGGCAGATAAAGCAACCAAACCGCACGCGCGCTGAACGACAAACCATAGCGGTACTCTGCCTCGAGACAGCCAATCGTCAGGATTAGCGCGATCGTGGCAGCAGTCACCGCAATCAAGGCCGTTTCGTGAAGCGCATCCAATGTACCGGGGCCAAAACGCATCCAGTTGCGCAACGTGAAACTATCGGGGAACGCGTCTGGAAACCCCCAGAAGCCCGCAAACGACCAGATTGTCAGCACTACAATGCCCAGCAGCACAATCAGCGCGGACCCTGCTCCAGCAACCAGCGCCGCATTCGCGACCAATGGATCACACCGCCCACGACCGCCTTTCGCGATCCACCGGCGGCCCAGACCGGCCACAACGACTTCGCCGAACCGCCAGAATGCCAATGCAGCGACAACCAATCCAAGCTGTAACAAGGCACCCGCCGCACCCCCAAGCCGCATTGCCAGATCAGGGTCGGACATCCATTTGACGATCTGCACCGACAGCGGCGGCGGCGTATTCGGCCCGAGGATTACAGCAACGTCGACAACAGACATCGAATAGGCCAGTACCACATAGATCGGTGGTCTGATCTGTGCATAGACGCGTGGAAAAACGGTTTTGAGCCAGCCTGTCACCCGCCCATAACCCAGCGCCTGCGCAATCGTAATGCTGCGCTTTGCGTCCGTTTGACCAAGTGCCGCGAGCGTTATCAACAACAGAAACGGGACTTCCTTCACGATCAGGCCAAGGGTCATGGTCAGACCCCACGTGTCCTGCACGATAAGTAAATCAGGCGGTCGATCCCATCCGGTCAAGACAGGTGAAAAAAGGCGCGACACCCATCCAGACGGTGCAATCAAGAACGCCAGCCCGAATGCCGCCGCCGCATGGGGAACGGACAGCAACGGGGACAACAACCGTTCCAATGTGCGGAACGGTTTTGTACCGGACCAGCCTGCCGTCACCAGCATGACGATCACAAGCGATGCTAAGGTCGCCAGCAACCCCGTCGAGAAAGACAAAAGCACTGCGCGAGGCAGACCCGCCCAATCAAAAAGATCACGAAATGGCGCGAGCGTCGGTCCGGTCAGACCCGCAGCAGGCAAATGCCCGAAGGCAGGCAGAACGGTCCCCACAAGACCCGCAATCACGGGCCCAAGCATCGCCAGCAAGGTGATGATTGGTAAAAGCGGCAAGGCGCGGTTCGTCTTCATGCCTTGCCGCAACTTTCGCGTTTACTGCGCAACACCATAGCGGCTGGCCCAATCGTCTGCGATACGGGTCATCCAGCTTGGGTGCGGCTCTGCTTGAACAGTGCCTAATTCAGCAGGGGAAAGCGTTGCAACGCCCAGCTCCAGTGCGTCAAACAATGCGCGATCGTCTGCCGCCAGAGCGTCCATGTTCAGGACGGTACCATAGCCCAGAATTTCGGGGTCCTGCGCGCGGGCCTGTGCCTCTGGCGACATCAGGAAGTTGGCGACAACCATTGCCCCTTCTGATGACCCCGAATTGTATGGGATCGCGACAAACGACGCATTGCCGATGGTACCTTTGTCCAGAACAAACGTACGTGCCGTCGGTGGCAACTGGTTGTTGGCAATCGCGGCTGTCGCCTCACCGGGGCTAAAGGAAATGGCCAGATCAACTTCGCCATCAGCAATCAACTGCAGCTGCGCGGGACCAGTCGCGGGGTAGGCGCGGCCGGCACGCCACAACGATGGCGTCAACGCATCAAGATAGGCCCAAAGCGGCGCGGTCACAGCCTCATAGTTCTCGTCCGTTGCAGGCGCCGACAACACAGAGGTATCATCCAGTAGATCAACCAAAGCTTGTTTCAGGAACGTCGTTCCCAAGAAATCCGGCGGCTGCGGATATGTGAAACGACCGGGGTTGGCTTGCGACCATTCCAGAATTGCCTGCATCGACCCAAGCGGCTGTTCCAGATCAGCGGTATCATGGATGAACACAACCTGCGCCATTGCCCAAGGGCTTTCAAAGCCTTCAACTGGTACGGTAAAGTCGGTCTGGACGGTCTTGCCATCCACATCAACCAAGGCCCAGTTGGGCAGTTGTTCTGCATACGGGCCAAACAGCAAATCCGCATCTTTCATCGCGGCAAAGTTGGCCCCGTTAATCCAGATCATATCAATCGCGCCATCGTCGTCTTCGCCAGCTTGCTTTTCAGACAGCACACGGGTGACGGCGTCGGCAGTATCGGTCAGCTTCACATGCTCGAGCGTGACCCCGTATTCTTCGGCAACACGCGCACCGACCCATGCGATGAAATCATTGGTTGTGGTCGATCCACCCCATGCATTCCAATAGACAGTTTGGCCTTGGGCCGCAGCAGTCACAGCATCCCAGTTGGCGGGATCAGTGTCGGCCAAAGCGGGCACGGGGGCCAGCAAAGCGGCCAGAATGGCGAGGTGTTTCATCCGAGACTTCCTTTATGTCGTGTATGTTTGTTTCGCGGCGTAAATCCGCAGAGTTGCCGTCGCAAAGCACAAAGCCCCAAAGACCCATGCAAGCGGTGTGAACAGATCGGGCAGCAGGCACAGGATCACAAAAAACGTGATCGTCTCTGTCCCCTCCAGAATACCGTTGGAATAATAAAGCGACTTCTGACCTTGCGCGTCAGTCTTGTGGCCGTGTTTTTCAGCCAAAATCGCGTAGCCCAGAAAGCTGGTTCCGTTGAAATAGAAAGACGCCAGCAGAAACGCACCTGCGGCACCATTCCCTGCAGGATCAGACAGCACAAACCCCAGCGGGATCGCGCCGTAAAAAAGAAAATCCGCAACAATATCCAGATACCCGCCAAAATCCGTCTTTCGGGTGGCGCGCGCGACTGCACCGTCCAGTCCGTCTGCAATCCGGCTGGCCAATAGCGGAACCAGCGCCAGCATCGGCGCACCGACTGCAATCAAGAGAGCGGCAAGTAAGCCCAGCGCCAGACCAATGAAAGTCACGCCATTCGCAGTGTATCCGCGTGCAGCCAGCCCTGAACCAATGCGGTTCAGGGGCGGGTCAATCAATTGACGTGCAAAGCGATCAAGCATGTGGTTCGGCCCAAAGTTTCGCAACTTGTGGCCCATGCGACGGGTTGACGCAATTGGCCTGACGGTAATGTGAGTGTGGCGGTCGAGATTGACACATATGCGCGCTAGGCATTCACTCTCTATCGGTGTGCTTGCTTGGTGACATATACTGGCTGACCTCTGCATCCGGGATTGCATCTGCGGAATATGTGAACGTGCCTTGCGTTCGCACTTCGTGCGCGGCACGCATCAACGCACCCAGAGCGGCCCGTGCAAAAGAGCCACCAACACTGATGCGGCGCACGCCAGCGTCCGACAACTGACTGACCGAATAGGTTCGGCCCTTTAAGCCCATCACGACGTTGACCGGCTTGTCCACAGCCAAACAAACGGCTTTGATCGCTGCGATATCTGGCAAGCCTGGCGCATAAAGCACTTCCGCGCCCGCGTCCGCGAAAGCTTGCAGTCGCTTGATCGTATCGTCCAGATCGGGGCGCCCCCAAAGATAGTTTTCCGCCCGTGCAGTCAAAACAAACGGTTTGCCGCGCGCCGCTTCGGCCGCCGCCCGAATGCGCGCCACGGACCGTCCAATGTCAAAGATCGGCGCGCCGGGGTCACCTGTCGCGTCTTCTATCGACCCGCCGACCAGCCCAGCTTCGCAAGCACGTCGAATGGTCTCGGCAACTATTTCAGGTGCTGCGCCAAACCCGTCTTCAAGATCGGCAGAGACAGGCAGATCTGTCGCGTCAACAATTTCGGCGGCGTTTCCAAGGATTTCGTCGCGTCCAAGACCCGCATATGAATCGCGCCTTCCCTTTGAAAAGGCAAATCCTGCACTTGTTGTGGCAAGTGCTTCGAACCCCAGACTGGATAGCAATCGCGCAGAGCCCGCGTCCCACGGATTAGGCATAACGAACGCCTGATCGCCCTCATGCAGCGCCTTGAAACGTTCGTACTTCGCCTGTTGGTCGGGCATAGCTGTGTTCTCCGAGTGAATGCGTGCCGCCGAGTACTGCCAAGAGAAATGCAACCCCGGTCGACATTGACGGCACAATGAGCAAGCGGGGTTTTGCGTCGCTAACTGACGATACTGTCAAGATTTTCGATTATGCTGACCAGCAAAGCAATCGCGCAGATTATTATGGCAAGCCAGAATACAAACTGCATGACGAATGCCGACGCGCCAAAACCAATGGCCAGATATGACAACCGGTGCGGTTCGTTGCGGTACAATCCGATGCCCCCCAAAACGACAGCGACACCAGCCGCACAAAGCGCCACAGCCACGATAAACTGGGTGTAGTCAGGCGGCGGCGGCGCGGTGACAGGGGCCGGTTCACCAGAAATGGCGCGCGCAGCGGATAGTTTGATATCGGCAGCAATCTCTCCGATGATCGTTCCCGCACTTTTTTCTTCTTGCGGCTCAAAGAATGCAGAAAGTTGGATCAGGATAACAACAATGCTCACAACACCCAGAATAAAGCCGAAAAGACCAAATTTCGCCGGTGGCACGTCAGTCATCTGTTGCATCGCAAATTTCCCTTTCGCCGCGCCTGCGGAATGCTGGTGGCAGTTAACGGGCGCTCGTTTGGCAATAACCTACACGCCAAGCGCAGAAAAGCACGTCAAAACGGATGTCTGTTCTGCATCATAGCCAACCGGCCGACTTACGCCTGATGTGCAATCCTCGGACGCCCGCTCGCTTCTACCCTTACAGTCGCCTCGATAAACATTGTCCGGTTCTCGATCTGTGCCTCAGAGATGTCGCGGCTGACAGACAGCCGGATTTCCTCGACGCCTGATGCGCGCACAACGGCTTCGGCCTCGGCCTGCAATGCGGCCTCAAGCGCCGAAAGCGCCACGTCCCTGTCCGCAAACATCTGCGGCCCATCCACAAAATGCACCGCAAATGAACCTTCGCCCGCGCTGGTCACTGTGCCTGTCGCCTGCATGCGGACTTGCCCGACAACTGCACCAATCGCGTTGGCGACACCACCATGCGCAGGTAAAACCATGCGGGTTCCCAGTCGCGTTCCGACAGCCCCGTAATAAGTAGCCGCCGAAGCGCCAAGCCCGATAACAGGCACACCAAGCGACATCTGCATTCTCATCACGCCGGCATGGTGATCAAGGCCCGCTTTGGTCAGCGGATGCTGCGCCAAACCAGCCGGATCAGTCCAGTCCAGATCGTCTTCGGCAAAGCCCGCTTGTAGCAGGCAATCAACAGTTTGTGCGGTCAGTTGGTCGATTATTTGGCAGGCCAGGACTTCCCCGCTTTCGGCAACCCGTGTGCCGGCACCGGTTCTGCGGCGCGCAAATAGCGTCACGGCTTTTTCTGCCGCCTGCGCATCCCATGCATCCACCAAGCCCAAGACATGCGACGCATCCGACGGGGTCACTCCCGCCAAAATCACCAATCCGCGCCCTACCAACCGCGCCAAGGCCGGGCTTTCCATCCGTGATTGCACCGCATGACCAAGCCGAAGCGGCCCGTCCGCGAGTCGGTCCACCAAAGTCTGTTCGCGCCCGTCCAGCCCTTGCGGCATGTCAGACCAAAGTGGAATAACAAACTGCCCGCCATCCGCTGCTGGCATGTCTTGCGCAAGCGCGCGGTCCAACGTCGCGTGAACCAGTTCCGGAAAATGCTTGGCCGCCAGTGAAACCGGCATCAGGCGGCGCGGTCCCAAACGCAATCCGCCTTGCAGGCCCTCAACCACGTGCACTTCGCTATCGCCGCCCAGCCCCCACGTGCGCATAGCGACAGCTTCGACCATGGTGCGAAACGGACCAACCCTTGCGCCTTGCGGATCAATCTTGGGCCGACCATCGCGCAGCAGGCAGATATCCGTGGTCGTGCCGCCGATATCGCTGACCAGTGCGTTCGTTTCACCTGTCAGCCAACTTGCCCCAGCGATCGACGCTGCGGGCCCGCTCAGAATGGTTTCAATCGGCTTTTCGCGGGCAATGCTAGCCGAAACCAATGCACCATCGCCGCGCACAACCATCAACCGTGCCGTGATCCCGATTGCGGTAAGGTGACCTTCGCAGGCTGTGATCAAACGGTCCAGCATGCCAATCAGACGCGCGTTCAGAACTGCGGTCAGCGCCCGCTTCGGGCCGCCGAGCGCTTGGCTTAATTCATGCGAACAACTGACGGGTTTGCCGGTCGTCTGCCGGATTAGATCACGCACTGCGATTTCATGCGCCGGATTACGTGTCGCGAAAGAGGAGGCAACAGCGAAACCGGTTATGCCACCGTCCAACTTGGCCAATTCAGTCTCTAACTTGGGTAAATCGAGGGGCTGCGCCTCGTTTCCAGCGTGGTTGTGCCCACCTGACAGCCGAATAGTCGGGTCACCGCGCAGTGCCTCTGTCAGTCCCGCACGTCCCAAATCGGCGTCATCAAATCCGATCGCAATCAGCGCGATACGCCCGCCTTGACCTTCAACCAACGCATTCGTGGCAAGCGTGGTCGACAACGAAACCATCGCGATGTCTGCCGCAGCCACCTTCGCATCGGCAAGCGCAGCATCTATGGCTTCACCAACACCAATCGCGAGGTCCGGGCGCGAAGTCAGCGCCTTTGCTGACGCGACAACGACATCCGCCGCCTCGTCAAGGACGACGGCATCAGTATAGGTTCCGCCAGTGTCGACGCCTAGTAGATAAGCCATCGCTGATATCCCAACTTTATTCGCTAAGCAGCTAAGCGGGTTTGCCATCCAGAATGCAACGACAATTCAACACAGTTCTGTCAAATCTGCGACCAATTGCGCACGCATCCTTTACGTTGACCTCAAGTTCACACAGTCTGCGCCGATTACGCAGTATGAAAGATCGCACATGTTGAAAAAATCCATTGGCCAAGCTCATGAGAAGCTGGTGTTCAACCGACGCGTCCGCGTGCTGGTTCAAGAGATTGGTGCGATGCTACCTCCCGAGGCCGAAATGCTGGATGTCGGCACTGGTGACGGGCAAATCGCGAAGATGATTGGCGAACAACAAAGTGGGACGAAAGTCCAAGGCATCGATATCATGAAGCGCGAAATGATCCATATTCCGGTCACGCTTTTCGACGGCAACACGATCCCGATGGAGGACAATAGTGTCGATGTCGTAACTTTTGTCGATGTATTGCACCACACTGACGACCCGCAGATCCTAATCAGCGAAGCATCGCGCGTGGCCCGCAAAGCCGTGATTATCAAAGACCATCTAAGCGAAAATGCGTTAGATCACGCAACACTGCGCCTGATGGATTGGGTCGGGAACGCACCCCACGGTGTTGTGCTGCCGTACAACTATGCTCCGCGCCAGAACTGGGATGCTTGATTCGCGAATGCCGGCTTAA
>CBDTYC010000030.1:0-14781 GCA_965364495.1 uncultured Yoonia sp.
CCGTTCCACGCCATGGGGATCATGGCAATGCTGGCTGTCCAACTGGCGGCAATGCGCATCCTCTTGCGTGATCCAGAGGGCAAGACCCCATGGTATCAAGGCACGGGCATCCTGTTCTATATCAGTGGAATGATGATCGCCGCTTTTGCTTTGCGCAGTATCAGGGGTTGATATGACGCTTTCGTGGTTCCAGATTTTCAGGCTTAGCTTTGGGGGCATTCTTGGCGGCCTGTGCATTGCCGATTTTTCCACAATCCTTTGCGCTAGGACTGGCGGCCTCTATCGTAGCTTATGCACTGATCGGCCTTGGCGTCGGCGCGTCCGGCACATCGTTACTGGCACTTTTGGCGACAACGACCGCGCCGCATCGGCGCGCGGCGGCGGCGACAATCACGTGGCTGATGATGATCTTCGGTATCGCGGCGACCGCTGGGACCGTAGGGCAGTTCATTGACCCGTATTCTCCGGCGCTTTTGGTTAAGATCGTCAGGATCGTCGTCAGCATCGCCACACTGGTCACTTGCTTCGCCATTTGGCGGGTCGAGCGGAACCTGATTGCCTTGCGCGAACCTGACCCAACACCCTTCCGTGACGGGCTGAAAGAAGTATGGCGCGAACGCAGAGCACGCAATTTCACGATCTTCGTCTTTTTGTCGATGACCGCCTACTTCATGCAAGAACTGATCCTTGAACCTTATGCTGGGCTGGTTTTCGGCTTCACCCCCGGCCAGTCCACATCTCTGTCTGGCGCGCAAAACGGCGGGGCCTTTGTTGGCATGCTCTGCGTGGGCATTTTGGCAACCGGACTGAAAATTGGTGCCTTGCGGAACTGGGTCATGACGGGTTGCGTGGGTTCAGCGCTTGCTTTGATCTTTGTTACATTCTTGGGCCCTATCGGACCAAGCGCGCCACTGATCCCCGCCGTCGTCTTGCTGGGCTTCTTCAATGGTATGTTCGCTGTCGCAGCCATCGGGTCAATGATGGCATTTGCGGCCCAAGGTGCTGCACGACGCGAAGGCACGCGCATGGGGCTATGGGGCGCAGCACAGGCAATAGCTGCAGGATTTGGCGGACTGGTTGGTGCGGGCATGGTCGATCTGTTGCGCATTAGCATGAGTGACACGCAGGCCTTTGGTATTGTCTTCATTGCCGAAGCCGCGCTTTTCATTGCGGCCGCAGCCATGGCAGCAAGAATAATGGACCGCAAAATGCCGTCCACCACACTAGTTCCAGGAGAATGATCAATGCAATATGATGTTGTTGTCGTGGGCGCAGGCCCCTCCGGAGCGACCGCCGCAGAAGACCTCGCGCGGTCTGGCCACAAGGTCGCGTTCATTGATCGAGATGGCCGGATCAAACCTTGCGGTGGTGCGGTGCCACCACGCCTGATCGAGGATTTCTTTATTCCAGACGAACAGATTGTCGCAAAGGTGAACACCGCGCGCATGATCTCGCCAACGGGGCGACAGGTCGATATCCCGATCGAAAATGGCTTTGTGGGCATGGTTGATCGCGAACACTTTGACGAATTCTTGCGCGACCGGGCCAAAGATGCCGGTGCACACCGCTATACCGGCACTTTCACGAAAATCGAACGTGACGCACAAGGCACCCAGGTCCTTTACCGCGACAAAGTTAGTGGCAATCAAATGAAGCTGGACACCAGACTGGTGATTGGCGCAGACGGCGCACGATCCAATGTTGCACGCACTGAGATCAAAGACGGCGAGAAAATCCCCTATGTCATCGCCTACCATGAAATCATCGACGCGCCAGCCCGCAACCTGTCCTATGATCCCGCACGATGCGACGTAATCTATGACGGCAGGATTTCTCCGGATTTCTACGGCTGGGTATTTCCGCACGGCGGACAGGCCAGTGTCGGCATGGGATCAATGATCAAATCCGTTGACGTCAAAAAAGCGACAGCCGATCTACGTGCAGCGTCAGGCCTGACGGACTGCAAGACGATCCGAAAAGAAGGCGCGCCGATCCCACTTAAGCCACTGGATTGTTGGGACAATGGCAAAGACGTTGTACTGGCCGGGGATGCGGCGGGCGTTGTGGCACCTTCGTCTGGTGAAGGCATTTACTACGCGATGGTTGGCGGACGTGTTGCTGCGACCGCAGCGGCGGCAACTTTGGCGTCAGGTCGCGTAAAAGACTTACAATTGGCGCGAAAACTCTTCATGCGTGAACACAAGCAGGTTTTCCGTGTTTTAGGTGCGATGCAAAACGCGTACTATCGCAGCGACGAGCGCCGTGAACGATTTGTATCTTTGTGTCATGATGTCGACGTGCAAAAGCTGACGTTTGAGGCGTATATGAACAAGAAACTCGTAAAGGCCCGCCCTATGGCACACCTCAAGATCGGTATCAAAAACCTCGCGCACCTGACGCGCCTTGTGTCACCGCTGCGCACATGACCATCATGATCCCGGCCTGGGACAACGGCGTATTGCAACCGGTGGAAAAGCTGGACGCGCATGTCCGCGGGTTGAAGCACAAGGCAGTCAGCGTATTCGTCATGAACCGTGGGCGGGTGTTGATCCAACAACGTGCGATGGGCAAATACCACACACCTGGTCTGTGGGCGAACACCTGCTGCACACATCCCGAATGGGACGAGAACGCGACCGATTGCGCCGTGCGCCGCTTGGAAGAAGAGTTGGGGATCACCGGCCTTTTTCCGTCGCACCGCGACCAGATCGAATATCGCGCCGATGTCGGTGGCGGCCTTATCGAGCATGAAATCGTCGAAGTCTTTGTGGCCGACGCCCCAGACAATCTAATAGTCAAATTGAACCCCGACGAGGTGATGAACACCCGCTGGGTTGATTTCTATGACCTATCTGCCGACGTAGCACGTCACCCCGATCAATATACGCCATGGTTGCGGATTTACCTGCAAGACCACGCCGACGCGATCTTCGGGGATTTGATGCGCGCAGGCTAACCCCTTTTCGTTCCGCCCAATCCGGTGTTTATGGATGGCATAGAAAAGGAATACGGCATGGCGCTTTGGGTTTTTGGATATGGTTCGCTTTTGTGGAATCCGGGATTTACCCCGACGGCAAAAGTCAAAGCGTGTTTATATGACTACCATCGCAGCTTTTGTATGCTGTCCATCCACCACCGTGGATCGGAAGAAGATCCTGGCCTTGTTCTGGCGCTCGATACTCTGGCAGGCGGACAATGCACCGGCGTCGCCTTTCAGGTTGCCCCCGAAGAAGAGGCAGAGGTCCTCGCGATGTTGCGCGAACGTGAACTGGTGTCGTCAGCCTATTACGAAGACACTGTGCCCTTGGTAACCGAGGATGGTGAGACCATTCAGGCCTTGGCGTACATCATCAACCGTGATCACGTCCAATATTGCCAGTTCGATCTGGAAAAGCAGGCCCAGATCATCGCGCAGGCTGTCGGGGGGCGCGGGCCGAATACGGAGTACCTGTTCAACACGGCCAGCCATTTGACCGAATTAGCCATCCGCGATGATGAAATGGCATGGCTTGTCGATCGTGTCCGTGCCTTGCTGGCAACATAGCCGCCACCTAATTTTGTTTGGGTTTGCGAAAATTCACCCATATGGTGTTATGCAAACAAAGCTACAACACAATATGAGGACTGCCATCCGTGTCGGACAAAAGGGTGCCAAAGCTACCGCTACAATTCTCACAGCCCCTTCGGCAACTCCTGTTTATGTTGATCGTCCTCGGTCTTGTGGGCTCTGGATTCTATCTGGGATTGCAGCAGATCACAGCGATCTACCAGTCCAACCCCTATCTGAACGGGGTTATTCTAGGCGTGTTCGTGCTTGGTGTTCTGACCTGTTTCAATCAGGTCTTCTTGCTCATGAACTCCGTGCGCTGGATCGAACGGTTCGCGCGCGATGCAGGCGGGCATTCCTATAGTGCGGCGCCTTCGCTGCTGGCGCCGCTGGCGACGCTGCTTCGGTCACGCGGGGCGCGGACACAAGTTTCGTCATCATCCGGCAGGTCAATCCTCGATTCCGTAGCGCAGCGGATAGACGAAGACCGGGAAATTACACGATATATCGGTAACGTACTGATTTTCCTAGGTCTTTTGGGAACATTCTATGGCTTGGCAACAACTGTTCCGGCATTGGTCGAAACGATCCGGTCACTAAATCCGGGCGAAGGCGAATCCGGTGCCGACATCTTTGCACGCCTGCAATCCGGCCTCGAGGCGCAATTGGGCGGTATGGGTACGGCCTTTTCCAGCTCACTTCTGGGACTGGCGGGATCACTGATCGTCGGCCTGCTCGAGCTTTTCGCAGGACACGGGCAGAACCGTTTGGACTGCGATCGTGAAGAGTGGCTTTCGACCATCACCCGCATCGGCGTCGACGGAGAAGAAGGTGCCGGCGGTGACATGGGGGCGATGGGTGCTTTCGTCGATCAGCTCGCCGAGGTGATGGACACCATGCACATGATGATGGGCCAGAACGAAGGCGATCGAACCGAGAATGACAAACGCTTTGCCAGCCTCGCGGCGGCCATGGAACAAATGGCGCAGAACAGCACAGCAAACGCGAATACTGCATTGCTGGAAAGGGTGGCCGAGGGGCAGATGGCCCTGATCCAGAAACTTGAAGACAACGGCATGGAAGGCATCGACGCCGAAAGCCGCATGCGATTGCGGTCCATCGACGTGCAACTGCTCCGCATCCTCGAGGAAATGTCGGCAGGTCGGCAGGAAAGCATCGGTGACCTGCGCGGGGACATCCTTAACCTGACCAACGCGATCAAGGGCCGAGGTTGATCCATGGCGCTGAGCCGCAGATCATCCAACAGGTTCCAGAACGCAATCTGGCCGGGTTTCGTCGATGCGATGACGGGGCTTTTGCTGGTTTTGATGTTCGTATTGACCATCTTCATGGTCATTCAGTTCGTTTTGCGCCAACAGATCACCGGTCAGGAAAATGAACTTAACGCCCTCAGCAACGAGGTGGCGGCCTTGGCTGCGACCCTTGGTCTGGAGCAAGATCGCAGTGCCGCGCTTACCTCTGAACTTGACGCGGCAAACGCCGAAGCAAGTCTTCAGGCAGGACGTATCGCGGCCCTCATGGCCGAACGCGAAGTGCAAAATCAGGCATTGGCCCAAGCCCAAAGCAACATAACCCAATTCGAAGCACAGGTTGCAGGACTACTCGCGGAGCGCACCGAAGCATTGGACAGCATTGCGGGGCTAGAGGCTGAACAGGTGCAGTTATTGTCGCAACAAGACGCACTGAACCTGGCCCTCGCCCAAGCCCGTTCCGAGATCGACGATGGCGTCGAGGCGGCAAGATTGGCCGCCGCACGACGCGAAGCCCTCGAAGCTTTGGTCGCGGATCTGGAAACCGAAAACGCCGAAAAGACCGAGAGCATTTCTGCGCTGGAGGCGGAAGCGCTCACGGACTTGGCGGCTGCCGAAGCTTTGCGTGAACGGTTGGCCAATGCTGATACCGAGCTTACAGCAATGACCCTGAACCTTGAACAACAGCGCCTTGAAGCAGAGCAAACGCTGACACTTCTTGCGGCGGCCCGCGCTGCGCAAGAGGAGCTGGATCGTTTGCGAGGGTCACTTGCAGGCGAAAACGAGGCACTCGCTTTTGAGCTGGCGCAGGTACGCGCGCGGTTGGCACAGCTTGAAAGCAGCGAAAACCTGCAAGCGACCGAAGCCCAGCGTCAGGCCGAATTGCTAGCCATCGCGAACGACCAACTCGCCAAAGAAGAGGCACTATCAGCCGAGAGCCAGCGGCAGGTGGCATTGCTCAATGAACAGATCACCCAGTTGCGCACGCAAGTCGGCAATCTACAATCTCTGCTCAATCTTGCCGAAGAGGCCGACATCGCAGCACAGGTCCAGATAGAAACGCTTGGCTCGCAGCTTAACACAGCGCTTGCCCGCGTCGTATCAGAAGAACGCCAGCGGCGCGCCTTGGAAGAGGCCGAACGGATCAGACTGGAGGCAGAGAAAGCCCGTCTTGAGGAAGAAGCCGAAAGGCTAACAGCCGAGGCTGAAGACCTTGCGCGGTTCAAGTCGGATTTCTTCGGCGAATTGCGCAAAGTCCTTGAAGGCCAAGACAGAATTCGCATCGAAGGCGACCGCTTTATTTTCGCCTCCGAGGTTTTGTTTGAGCAAGGCAGTGCCACACTCGCCGCCGCAGGCGAAGCCGAAATCGCCAATATCGCGGACATTCTGCGCAGCATCGCCGATGATATTCCCTCTGGGATCGATTGGGTCATCCGCGTCGATGGTCACACCGACAACGTCCCGATCACGGGTGGCCGATTTGCCGACAACTGGGAGTTAAGCCAAGCGCGCGCATTGTCGGTCGTGCGGTTCATGTCAGAGGATCTGGGCATTGATCCGCGACGACTGGCGGCCAACGGCTTTGGCGAGTTCCAACCCCTGAACCCGTTGGATACCCCCGAAGCGCGGGCGCAGAACCGACGCATCGAACTGAAGTTGACCGAAAAATAAACGCGCAACTATACACAAAAAAGGGGCGCACAGTTGATTAACTGTACGCCCCTCTTTGTCTTTTGGTCAGCCTTAGTCAGCCGTTAAAAGTGGCGGCTTATTCCCGCCGCCTGATATCCGGCCTTGCGCTGGCGCCTCATATGTCAGTTCCAGTGCGCCTTTCTTGACGCCGACCTTCACAATCCCGCCTTTGACCAATTTGCCGAAGAGCAACTCCTCTGCCAGCGGCTTTTTGATGTGCTCTTGAATGACACGGCCCAACGGACGCGCACCCATTTTGGCATCATAGCCTTTGTCGGCCAGCCATTCGGCAGCACCTTTGGTCAATTCGATATGCACGTTGCGATCGATCAACTGCGCCTCGAGTTGCAGAACAAACTTTTCAACGACCTGCATGATGACCGGCTTGGGCAATGCACCAAAGCTGATGATCGCATCCAGACGATTGCGGAACTCTGGCGTGAAGGTCCGCTCGATCGCGGCCGTATCTTCGCCTTCACGTGCTTCACGTCCGAAACCGAGCGCGTTTTTCGACATTTCCGACGCGCCTGCGTTCGAAGTCATGATGATAATCACGTTGCGGAAATCGGTCGTCCGACCGTTATGATCCGTCAGTTTACCGTGATCCATGACCTGCAACAGGATGTTGTAGACGTCAGGGTGCGCCTTTTCCATCTCGTCCAGCAGCAAGACGCAGTGCGGGTTCTGATCGATACCATCGGTCAGCATACCGCCCTGATCAAAGCCGACATATCCCGGGGGCGCACCAATCAGGCGCGAAACCGCGTGCTTTTCCATGTACTCGGACATGTCAAAACGCATCAGTTCAACGCCCAGCGTATCCGCAAGTTGCTTTGCCACTTCGGTTTTACCGACACCGGTTGGACCGGCGAAAAGGTAGTTACCAATCGGCTTTTCGGGCTCGCGCAGACCAGCGCGCGCCAGTTTGATCGCCGAGGACAGCGCTTCAATCGCGGCATCCTGACCAAAGACCACCCGCTTGAGCGACTTTTCGAGGTCTTTTAGAACCTCTGCATCGTCCTTGGACACGTTCTTGGCTGGGATGCGCGCAATTTTGGCGACCACATTCTCGATCTCTTTGGCGCCAATTGTCTTGCGACGCTTGGATTCAGTGACCAGATGCTGGGCCGCACCGGCTTCGTCGATCACGTCGATCGCTTTGTCAGGCAGCTTGCGGTCATTGATGTACCGCGCAGACAGTTCAACGGCCATCTTGATCGCTTCAGCGGTGTACTTGATGCTGTGATGCTCTTCGAAATAGGGCTTGAGACCCTGCAGGATCTTGATCGCGTCAGGGATCGAAGGTTCTGTTACGTCGATCTTTTGGAAACGACGGCTAAGTGCGCGATCCTTTTCAAAGTGTTGACGGAATTCCTTGTAAGTCGTCGAACCCATGCAACGCAACTTGCCGCCCTGCAATGCAGGCTTGAGCAGGTTTGACGCATCCATCGCACCGCCAGAGGTCGCACCAGCGCCGATGATCGTGTGGATTTCGTCGATGAACAACACCGCATCAGGGTGATCTTCCATCTCAGACATCACGGCCTTCAGGCGTTCTTCGAAATCGCCACGGTAACGGGTGCCAGCAAGCAGCGCGCCCATATCAAGTGAATAAATCGTGGCTTTCGACAATACCTCGGGGGTTTCGCCATTGACGATCTTGAAGGCCAGTCCTTCGGCAATCGCGGTCTTGCCCACGCCGGGGTCACCCACCAGGAGCGGGTTATTCTTGCGGCGGCGGCATAGCACTTGAATGCAACGCTCGACTTCGTGGGCGCGGCCGATCAACGGATCAACGTCGCCTTTCGTCGCCTTTGCATTCAGATCAACGCAATATTTCGCAAGCGCGCTCTCTTTTTCATCAGCTTCGCCCGGTGCGATTGTTTCGCTTTCCTCGGGCGAACCCGTGACAGGCCGCGCCTCGCCAAAGGCGGGGTCTTTGGCCACGCCGTGCGCGATAAAGTTCACAGCATCATAGCGGGTCATGTCCTGCTCTTGCAGGAAATAGGCCGCATTGCTTTCGCGTTCCGCAAAGATTGCAACCAGCACATTGGCGCCGGTCACTTCGCTACGGCCGGACGACTGAACATGGATTGCGGCGCGCTGGATTACGCGCTGGAATGCGGCCGTTGGCACAGCTTCGGACCCTTCAACGTCAGTGATCAACGTCGATAGGTCATCACCGATGAAATCCTCAAGATCCTTGCGCAGATCATCAAGATTTACCGAGCATGCGCGCATCACGCGTGCTGCATCTGGTTCATCGATCAACGCCAGAAGCAGATGTTCCAGCGTGGCAAGTTCATGTTTGCGTTCATTGGCAAGCGCAAGTGCGCCATGAATGGACTGCTCTAATGTAGTCGAAAATGATGGCACGGTTTGTGCTCCTTCATATCGGGGGTCGATCCGTGTCCTGCACGTGCCAACCGTGGCCTCTTATCCTTAAGGTTTGGTTTTATTCTCCAACCTTCAAGGACTTTTTTCCAATTCTGCATCACAAAACACGTGATGCCATGGTTTTCTTCTGTTTTTCGACCAAACGCACAGTTCTCGCGGTCAAAACTTGTCTTTCAATGCCCGTACGCGCGTGAACACATCCACAGCGGATGCGTCGGCCATGCCAATGACGGATTTGAATTCTGGAAGATCGGCACGCAAAAACGGGTTTGTGCGCTTCTCTAGGGCTAGTGTGGAAGGGACCGTTGGTTGGCCAGCCGCACGCGCCGCTGCAATCCCCTTTGTACGAGAGATAAGGTCGCGATTGTCTGGGTCAAGGGACATCGCGAAACGGGCGTTCGATTCTGTGTACTCATGCCCCGAACATACCAGCGTGTCATCCGGCAACGCGCGCAGCTTCTGCATGCTGTGCCACATCTGCGCGGGTGTCCCTTCGAACAGCCTTCCGCAGCCAAGTGCCATCAGGCTATCGGCTGTAAATGCAAGACCTGCGTCCGGCATGTGAAAGGCGATATGCCCGACCGTGTGACCAGAGACGTCCAGCACGTGGGTCACCTGCCCGCAGACCGTGATCTCGTCGCCATCATGAACGGCAAGATCAAGCTCCGGCAGCCGATGGGCGTCTGCCTTTGCTCCGATAACCCGCGCACCTTTGCGCAAGGCGTCCACGCCACTGATGTGATCATCGTGGTGATGCGTGATTAAGATATCTGTCAACGTCCAGCCACGCGTATCAAGCGCGGCTTGGATCGGGGCTGCTTCCGGCGCATCGACCAGCGCGGTTTCCTGCGTGGCTGTGTTATGGACAAGGAATGCGTAGTTATCGCGCAAACATGGCACCACAACCATTTCAACCGCTGTTGTCTTTGTCATAGAATTACCTCACCGCGTTGGTATGCTCTTTACATAGTTTTGCCGAAGGGGCCGTAAACCGCAATGCATCTGGACGTTTTGGATTTGCGACATTTCTATTACCGGAGCGCCTTGGGAAGGGCGGCGCAAAAGGTGATCCGTGACGAGTTGGTCGCGATGTGGCCCGAAGCAAAAGGTCAAATGGTCGTGGGTTTCGGATTTGCCCTGCCTTTGCTGCGTCCGTTCCTGAAAGACGCGCGGCGTGTCATCGGACTGATGCCCGGACCGCAAGGCGTGATGGCTTGGCCTGCGGATGGCAAAAACGTGAGCGTGCTTTGTGAAGACACGCTATGGCCGATCGAAACCGGCAAGGTCGACAAATTGGTCATGCTGCACGGTCTTGAAACAACCGAGCAGCCTTCGATGATTCTTGACGAAGCATGGCGCGTTCTGGGCCCCGGTGGGCGGGCAGTGTTCATCGTACCGAACCGCGCGGGGCTTTGGTCGCGGTCCGATGTCACACCCTTTGGCTATGGGCGCCCATACACGCTCAGCCAACTCGAGGCGCAACTGCGCAAACACCGGTTCGTCACCGAACGCACGATGTCGACCCTTTATCAACCGCCATCTGCCCGCAAGATATGGCGGAAATCAGCGGATTTTCTTGAAAAAGTCGGTCACAAAATCCCGATAGTCGCAGCGGGGGGTGTTCTGATCGTCGAGGTCAGCAAGCAATCCGCAGCCCCGACAAGACCCGGATTGACCGAAGCCGTGCGCCGCCCGCTGAAAGCGCTTGAAGGCATGGCAAAACCCATCCAGAAACCCGAGGCGGCGCCGTCACGCGCGATTGTTCGCGACATCCCGTTGTAAGACTGCGCTTGGAACGCCCCGCATTCGGCACTATGCAAGCGGCATGGATGACACCTTTGAAATCTTTATGGTTGCTACTCCCGGGTTCGAGGATGCCTTGTTGGCAGAGGCGGCAGCAAACGGCTTTGCCAATGCACAGCGCACCCAAGGTGGCGTGACGATCGTCGGCACTTGGGAAGACGTCTGGCGGGCCAACTTGGTCATGCGCGGGGCCACGCGTATTCTGGCACGTGTCGGCAGCTTCATGGCGTTCCATCTGGCACAGTTGGACAAACGCGCGCGCAAGTTTCCCTGGGGTGACATCCTGCGTCCGGACGTTCCTGTGCGGGTCGAGGTCAGCACATCGAAAAAGTCCAAGATCTATCATGCGGGTGCGGCGACCCAGCGGATTGAAACCGCGCTCAAAGACAGCCACGGCTTGACCGTCAGCCCGGATGCACCCATCGCAATCAAACTACGCATTGACGATAACCGCGTAACGATCAGCGTGGATACCTCTGGTGAAAGCCTGCACAAACGCGGCCACAAAGAAGCCGTGGGCAAAGCCCCGATGCGCGAAACGCTGGCGTCGTTGATGCTGCGCGAATGCGGCTATGACGGGGCTGAACCGGTGCTAGATCCGATGTGCGGATCGGGCACGTTTCTGATCGAGGCCGCCGAAATGGCCGCAGGTCTGTTGCCGGGCCGCAACCGCGAATTTTCGTTCATGCAGCTTGCCAATTTCGACGCGGCGCGGTGGAGTATCCTGCGCAAAATGGGCGAAGATACAAAACCGGTCGTCCAGCACTTCTATGGCAGCGACCGTGATGCGGGCGCGATCCGGATGAGCCGCACAAATGCTGAACGTGCTGGCGTCGCGGATCACATCACTTTTGAAAACCTCAGCGCTACTGACGTTACACGCCCCGAAGGCCCTTCGGGTCTGGTCATCTGCAATCCGCCCTACGGTGGCCGCATCGGGAACCCCAAACTGCTTTACGGGCTTTACGCATCATTGGGCGAAACCCTGCGCGAAAGATTCAGCGGGTGGCGGGTCGGCATTGTCACCAGTGAACCGGGATTGGCAAAAGCTACCGGATTGCCCTTCAAACCCAAAGGTCCCGCAATCCCGCACGGCGGCATCAAAGTCTGGCTGTTCCAAACCGACCCTCTGTAGGAGCACGAAATGTCCATTTTCAAAGGCCTATCTGCCTTTCCGATTACCCCCAGTGATGCGACCGGCCAAGTCGATACGGACGCCCTCAGCAGGCTGGTTGCGCGGCTGGAAAGCGCAAATGTAGCCTCGATCGGGCTGCTTGGTAGTACGGGCACCTATGCATACCTCAGCCGCGCCGAAAGACTGCGCGCGGTCAAAGCAGCGGCCGCGACAATCAAGGCAGACACGCCCTTGATCGTCGGCGTCGGTGCATTGCGCACGAGTGACGCGGTCGCTTTGGCCGAAGACGCGCAGTCGGGCGGCGCAAATGCACTGCTGCTTGCGCCGGTGTCCTACACACCGCTGACCCAAGAAGAGGTATTTGAACACTTTCGCACCGTTGCTGCAGCAACTGACCTGCCGATCTGCATCTACAACAACACAGGCACAACGCATTTCAACTTTGGTTTGCATTTGCTGCAACAACTGGCGGACATCCCAACCATTGCCGCCGTTAAGATGCCGCTGCCCGTACACATGACCATCAGCGAAGAACTTGCACAACTGCGCACCAGCCTGCCTGTGGATTTCGCTATCGGTTACAGCGGCGATTGGGGATGTGCTGCGGCGCTGCTGGCTGGGGCCGACACTTGGTATAGCGTATTGGGTGGAATTTTGCCGCAGGTTGCGCACGATCTGACCCTCCCCGCGCAATCCGGCAATGTGACCGCGACACATGCGCTGGACGCGGCACTGGACCCGCTTTGGACGCTTTTCAAGGAAAACGGCAGCCTACGGGTCGTCTATGCAATCGCAAAGCACCTTGGCCTGACCGATGCGGAACCGCCGAGACCGATTTTGCCGCTTGGGCCGGATACAGAAAAGCGCGTCATCGCTGCTTTGGAAAACGGCATACTGGCCTAGCGGACGGCCTCTCCAACGCGCTTTACCTCAATCCCCGCTGCCTGCATCGCAGTCGCGGCAATATCAACGGCTGTCATGCCTGCATCGGCGTACATCGCGTCGGGTGCGGCGTGCTCAATATAGCGATCAGGCAATGTCATCGTGCGGACCTGACAGCGGCCATCAAGCAATCCATCGTTGGCCAAATCATGCAAGACCATCGCGCCAAAGCCGCCCTTTGCGCCTTGCTCCATCGTAATCAGCGCCTTGTGATTGCGCAGTAATTGCCGGATCAGCGCACGGTCAAGTGGTTTGGCAAAGCGGGCGTCGGCAATTGTTGTGCTGACACCATGAGCTGCCAGCTTTTCGGCGGCTTTACGACATTCGGACAGATGCGCACCAAATGACAGCATTGCCACGTCATTGCCTTCTTGGACAATGCGGCCCTTGCCAATTTCGATCAACTCGCCGCGTTCCGGCAGTTCCAGCCCTACGCCTTCTCCGCGCGGATAACGGAACGCAATCGGGCCTTGGTCATAGGCGGCAGCCGTGCGGACCATATGCATCAACGCAAGCTCGTCGGCCGCAGCCATGACAACCATATTGGGCAGAGCCGTCATAAAGCCGATGTCGAATGCACCCGCGTGGGTCGGTCCATCAGCGCCAACAAGGCCGGCGCGGTCAATTGCGAAACGGACAGGCAGGTTTTGCAAGGCATCTTTATGTACTACCTGATCATAGCCACGCTGCAAAAAGGTCGAGTAAATCGCGCAGAACGGCCGAAGCCCGCTGGCTGCCATGCCGGCGGCGAAAGTCACGCCGTGTTGTTCGGCGATACCCACATCAAAAACACGGTTCTTGAACCGCGCACCCATGATATCTACGCCAGTTCCAGACGGCATCGCCGCGCTCACCGCAACAATCGTTGGATCGAGCTGGGCCTCAGTGGTGAGGGCGGTGCCGAACACCTTTGTATAGCTTGGCGCATTGGGCCGTGATTTGGCCTGCGCGCCGCTCACCACATCAAACTTGGACATGGCCCCGACCGGTGGTGCAATCGACACTTCGTTATCGTTCAAGATCACAAACAAGCGGCGCCCTTCGGCACCTGCGTTATTCATTGCCTCATAGGCCATGCCCGCGCTGATCGATCCATCGCCGATCAAGAAACGGCGTGTGTGGGCGATTGGTCATGGCAGCACCTTTATGGTAGAATAAAAAAGCGCCGCAAAAGGAATGACCCGATTGCGACGCTAGTCTCCTGTAGCCAACAGGAAGGGAACTGGGACACAAGGTCCCAATGAAGGGCCAGCCAGGGAGGGTAGCCCAACAGCATAGAATCAGGCGGGGCGTCGCGCACCGCCTGTTCCAATTTCATCAGACGTGGACGGCGTGTTCGAACAGTTCGATCACCGACGATGATCGATTGATCGGGTCAGGCGTTTCACGGCTTTCCTCGGGCAATGCGCGGCCGATGCCGGCAATCACCGCAATGATGAACCAAAGGGCCAGTACGAAAACCGCCGCATAGCCTGCACCTTTCAACATCAAGAGCGTGATATCAGCGGACAGCCTACTCTTTTCGCTCATTTCGAGGATGTTGTCGTTTTTCATCATCTCTCTCCTTAGTTCACAGGGGCGTAGCCGTGGACTTGCGCCCAGACGTACCAGTTATCAACAACCGTACCGGTCAACAGAATTCCGATACCGCCAGTCAGCGTTGTCAGAACTGCGAACCACCACGCCCAGCGGTGGATACCTTCCATCGTGGCGTTAAAGCCCATGGTCCAGCGCCAGAACAAAGCCGCACGTTCAGTCGCGGTGCCGCGGTCTACAATCTGCTCGATCTCGCGTTCGCCACCAAAGCGGCTAACCGCAAGGATCATGGCCCCGTGCATCGCAAACAGCAGGGCGGATCCATAAAGGAACGCAATGCTCAGCGCGTGGAACGGGTTGTAGAACAGGTTGCCGTAAGTGATCGAGAACAGGTTCGTCCAGTCAAGGTGCGAGAACACGCCATATGGCACCATCTCGGACCAGTCGCCCATCAGGAT
>CBDTYC010000031.1:0-14585 GCA_965364495.1 uncultured Yoonia sp.
GAATGCCCCTCCGGCGACGGTCCCGTTTAGCGCGGCGATGCTCAGCCCCGGCAAGGCTGCGATTGCCCCTGACAAGCGTTCCCAGACGGGATCGGTCGCCAGCCCCGCGCGGGCTGCATCCAGATCAGCACCTGCGCTGAAGACCGGCCCTGTTCCGGTCAGGATGAACAGTTTTGCCGCTTGCGCTGCCTCGGCAATATCCGCCAGTTCAACCAACATTTCGCGGGTCAGCGCACCCGCTTTATCGGGGCGGTCGATTGTGACGGTCCACATGTCACCGTCTTGGCTGCAATGGATCATATCAAGCCGACCTTTGCGCGAATTGCGTCTTCGCGCAGGCTGATGTCCTCGCCCAGATAGGCGTCTGCCTCGGCACTACACATCCAAAGCAGCGTCCGTGCGGGCCATTCGGGTGGAATATGCGCTGACCAGTCAAGTTGGCTAATCGGGTTGATCCCTGACGCTTTGATCTCGCGCTGCATCTGGGTTGCGACAGTCCCGGGCGACAAGCCCATGATCCGTATTCCCTTGTCGCGAGCTTCTTTGTCTGCGGCACGGGTCAACATATAGACACCTGCCTTGGAACTGCAGTAGGCCGACCATCCTTCAACCGGGCCATGCGCCGCGCCAGACGATATGTTGATGATCGTCCCCCCACCTTGGGCAATCATCCCAGGCATCGCCGCATGAAGTCCGTACATCACACCCTTGAGATTGATATCAATGGTCTGGCTCCATTTTTCAGGATCGGTGTCTTGTAGATGCCCTATGGGATCGACCACGCCCGCGTTGTTGATCAACACGTCCAACTGCCCAAAGGCCGCAATCGTTGCCGCAATGGCGGCGCTTACATCACTGTATTTCGAGACATCACAGGGCAGTGCGATTGCCTTTTCACCGATCTCTTGCGCGAGGGCTTTGATGTCGGCGGTACTTCGCGCAACCAATGCGACGTTCGCGCCGGCCTCAGCAAACACACGGGCGGCGGCGGCGCCAATACCCCGGCTTGCCCCGGTAATCAGCACTGTTTTGCCGTTCATCTTGATGTTTTTCAAAGTTGTCCCTTTCGATTAGCCAAATGGGCGGCTACTTATTACCTGATAGTATCGAACGCAGGGTGCACCATAGTAAGCCCGGCCATGGTTCGAAAGATGTATATTGAGAGGGACATCATGACCAATTCATTTGGAATGCGCAGCGCAGTTTGTGCCGCAGCCTTGTTCGCAGGCACCGCCGCCCACGCAGAACTGACCGCAGCACAGGTCTGGGATGACTGGAAATCGCAGCTTGGCCAATATGGCGAAGAGAACCTGACGATTGGCGCAGAAGAAACCTCCAGTGGAATGCTTACAGTACGGGATCTGACCATTTCTGCCGTTGACGATGATGTGGTTGTCGAGACAACAATCGAATTCATAACCTTCAACGAACAATCGGACGGGTCCGTGCGTGTCACGATGGATGACAGCTATCCGTTGATCATCACGGGCATTGAAGGCGCGGTCATCACGATCATGATGTCCCAAAGCAATCTGGAAATGGTCGTAAGCGGTGACCCTGCATCTATGGATTATGCCATTTCTGCAGACAGCTATGAAATCGCGTTCCAAGACGCCGTAGACGGCGATGTCACGATCAATGGCGATGCCCGCTTTACCGCCCGCGATCTGGCCGCTTCATACAACATCTCAAAAGATGCCATGCGCAATATCTCTAGCGATGCGTCAATCGGATCTATCGATGTGCTGGTCGACTTCCAGATCCCCGGCGGCGACGGTGAATACGTGACCGCAGCAGCCAAAATCAATGGCCTGCAATCCCAATCCGAAGCAGCAGTGCCTTTGGACATGGACTTTGCGAACGCTGACGACATCTTCGTCAACGGCTTCTCTCTTGTTGGCGGTTATATCATCGGCAGCGCGGACTACGTTTTTGACATCAATGTCGAAGGCGATCAAAGCGCAGGCTCTGTCAGCACAGGCGCGGTCACCTTGACCGGTGAATTGAACAGCAAAACTGTCGCTTACGAATCGCGGACCAACGATATCGCCGTAAACATGCAAACAAGCGAACTGCCTCTGCCTATCGAGATCAGCCTTGCTGAATATGGCTTTGGATTCCGCATGCCTATCGGCACAACAGATGAGCCCGCAGACTTCGGGTTGAAGTTCGATCTTGTCGATCTGGTAATCGGCGATGTGATCTGGGACCTTTTCGATCCAAGCATGGTGTTGCCACGTGATCCGGCGACGCTTGAAATTGCATTGACTGGCACAGCACGCGCGCTTGTCGACTTCCTAGATCCAGCCCAGCAAGAAGTGATGGACAGCACCGAAGTTCCATTCGAATTGTCGTCGCTTTCGCTTGATAAACTCAAGGTCATGGCGGCTGGCGCTTTGTTCACTGGTTCCGGCGCGTTCACTTTTGACAGCACAGACACCCAGACCTTTGCACCGCTGCCCCGCCCTGAAGGCGATGCAACTTTTGAGATCACCGGTCTGAACAAGCTGCTTGATAACCTTGTCGCGATGGGTCTTGTCCCAGAACAGGACATTATGGGCCCGCGCATGATGATGGGAATGTTTGCCCGCGCGACCGGTGACGATCAAATGGCAATTGATGTCGAGATCGAACCAAACGGTGAGGTCAAAGTGAACGGCAACCGTGTCCGCTAGGGCCTGAACCTTGATAATCGGGGCGCGGATGGCAACATCTGCGCCCTTTTCGTTTGCGCCCTCACCTTGCGGGACACACCCCTGCGCACTAGGTCTAGGCCAAGCAAAGGATATATGATGACCCAATCTCTTTCCGATCTTTCTGAACAGATACTTGCAGCGGCCCGTCGTGCGGGTGCTGACGCCGCCGACGCGATTGCGGTTGATGGTACGTCGCTTTCGATCACCGTGCGCGAGGGCGCACTTGAACAGGCAGAACGCTCTGAAGGGATCGACATCGGATTGCGGGTCTTTGTGGGACAGCGACAAGCCTGCGTATCATCGTCGGACACCAAGCCAGACACCCTGCGGCAGATGGCCGAACGTGCTGTGGCTATGGCGAAAGAAGCCCCCGAAGACCCCCATGCCGGCCTTGCCGACCCGTCGCAACTGACCACCAACACCCGAACCGAAACACTGGAATTATACGACCCCAGCGACGAACCTGACCCCGCCGCCCTGCAAGAGGACGCGACCCGCGCAGAAGCAGCAGCCCTGCGCAATCCAGGCGTCAGTCAGGTTCAGTCAGCCTCTGCCGGGTATGGTCGTCGCCGCATTCATCTGGCTGCCACCAATGGTTTTTCCGCAGGCTACGCCCGCAGCGACCGCGGCCTGTCATGTGTCGCGATCAGCGGTACAGGTGCGGGAATGGAACGTGATTACGACTATGACAGCCGCGTGTTTCAGGCAGACCTGCGCGACGCGGAAGAGATCGGACGCATCGCCGCAGAGCGTGCTGTGGAACGGATTGGCGCGAAGAAACCAAAGACAGGCGCCTATCCGGTCTTGTTTGACGAACGTGTCGCCAGCGCATTGATCGGCAGCCTGCTGCAAGCTACGAACGGGATGATGATCGCGCGCGGATCAAGCTGGTTGCGCGATGCGATTGGCGCGCAGGTCTTGCCAAAGGGGCTTTCGATTATCGAAGACCCGCACCGTGCGCGTGTCACCGGGTCACGTCTGTTTGACGCCGAAGGATTGGCGACATCACAGCGCGCCATCGTGGATGACGGCGTGCTAACTGGCTGGACACTTGATCTGGCGACAGCCCGCAAACTTGGGATGCAAAGCACAGCCAACGCCGCACGCGGCACAAGTTCACCGCCTTCACCCAGTCTGACCAACGTTAGTCTGACCCAAGGGCATCAGACCCGCGAAGAGCTGATCAAAGAGATGGGCACCGGCCTGCTGGTGACGTCAATGATCGGCTCAACGATCAACCCCAACACTGGCGACTACTCGCGTGGCGCGGCCGGTTTCTGGGTCGAGAACGGCGAAATCACCTATCCGGTGAATGAATGTACCGTCGCCGGCAATCTGCGCGACATGCTCAAGACGATCATACCGGCCAATGACGGGCGGATGCATTTGTCGCGGGTGGTGCCGTCGTTGCTGGTTTCGGGGCTGACCCTTGCAGGAGACTGACCTTGCGCTGCTAACCGAAGCAGCCCGTCATGCAGGCGAAATCGCAAAGAAGTATTTTCAGAATGATCCCAGCGTCACCCACAAGCCTGGCGGCGCAGGACCCGTGACTGACGCCGATTTGGCCGTTGATGCCATGCTCGAAGCCTCCTTGCGGTTGGCGCGCACCGATTATGGTTGGCTGTCAGAGGAAACCGAAGACAACGCCGCACGGCTAAAGACCAAGCGGCAATTCGTGGTTGATCCGATTGATGGCACCCGCGCCTTTATCAACGGCAGCAAGGATTGGGCGCATGCATTGGCCGTTGTCGAAGACGGACTTGTGGTGTCGGCTGTGGTCTACCTGCCGCTGCACGACCTGCTGTTCGCCGCAACAAAGGGGGGTGGGGCCACCGTCAATGACCGCCCCATCGCGGTTACAAACGCAGCGATTGGCAATGCGACGGTCTTGGGTGCAAAGCCCAACTTCGAAAGCCACTTCTGGAAAGATGGGCAAGTCCCGCCGGTCACACGCGCCTTTCGGTCTTCTTTGGCGTACCGGCTTTGTCTGGTTGCGCAGGGGAAATTCGACGGCATGCTAACCCTGCGACCAAGTTGGGAATGGGACATCGCTGCCGGTGCGTTGATCATCACAGAGGCCGGTGGCGTTGTGTCGGATCAATACGCAGCGCCCCTGCAGTTCAATAATCCCCACCCCCAAGTTCCCGGCGTTCTGGCGGCAGGTGCGCAACTGCACGCAGCCCTTGCAGCCCGACTTGAGCCGCAGCCGGCAAACACCTAGAGTGTGCACAACGACAGACATTACAAAGGTTTCCCCATGACTCAGCGCCTGCATCTCGTCTTTGGCGGAGAATTGATCGACCCCAGCAAGAACGCATTCAAGGATGTGGACGCGATTGATATCGTGGGCATGTTCCCGGACTACGAAACAGCCTATAACGCCTGGAAAGGTGCAGCCCAGCGCACGGTTGATAACGCGCATATGCGCTATTTTATTGCGCATATTCACCGTTTGCGCGACGAAGAAAAACCGGCATCCCCCACCGAAGAGCTTGACAGCTAAGCCCGCTACTAGGACCCGTTTATGGCAAGATCCCTGTCTATTGCCGCCTATCTGGCCAATTTGGGATCCGTCGATAGGCGCGGCGGCCCGACCGAGCAACCGCTTCGCCCGATAGGGACGATTATCTGGGCGCGGTGCTGTGACCCAGACCAGCTTACCGCGGTCGAAACCCTCGAACGCAAGCTGTCAGCAGAGGGCGACCCGATCCATGTGATCGCGACCTTGCATGATTGGGAGCCGATCCACGCGCAGCGCGCCTTGCCCGAACCGCGCGGCAAAGATGCTATTCGCAAGTTTATTGCTCATTGGCAGCCCGCTATGTGCGTGTGGGTCAGCGGCGAACTCGACGTGTTGGTGATGACGGAAATCCGCAATGCCGGTCTGCTTCGCATCCTAGTTGATGCGACCTCTGACGGACTAGAATCGGTCGCGGGCCGGTGGGTTCCCGGTGCGGTGCGTTCGTTGTTGTCAGAGTTCGAGGCGATCTGGGCGCTTGATCAATATGCGGCAGACAGGCTTGTTCGCGCTGGTGCAAACGAGGGCCGCATCCTGATTACAGGCGCAATGGAAGACTGCGCGCCTACCCTGCCTTGCAATGAAACCGAGCGTAGCGAACTGGCGCGCGCTATCGGGACACGTCCGGTTTGGCTGGCCGCAGCGGCACAACTTGAAGAATGGCGCGACCTTTGTACCGCGCAACAAGTCGCAAGCCGCAGGGCGCACCGCCTTTTGTCGATCATTGTTCCAGCTGATCCCGCCGATGCGGCCGTCATGGCCGACTACATGCGGCAACTGGGGTTTCAAACAGCCTTGCGATCAGAGCAGCCGGACCCGTCAGACGTCACCCAAATCTACATCATCGACACCGATGAAGAACTGGGGCTCTGGTACCGGATTGCGTCGATTACCTACATGGGAGGCACTTTGCACGGGAACACGTGCCGTGATCCGTTCGAGGCCACAGCGCTAGGATCAGCGGTGCTATATGGTCCTTATGTCGCGCCGTTCCAGCGTCATGCGGCACGGCTGAATGCGGCCGAGGCATCGCTGTTGATCAGGTCTGGTGCCGACCTTGGCCCTGCAATTGAAAGCCTGTTGGCAGTCGACAAAGCTGCGCAATTGGCGCACAGCGCATGGGATGTCACATCGCGCGGTGCGAATGTCACGAACCGTATCGCCGCATTTATCCAGCTGCGGCTGGAAGAACTGGTCAACTGATGCGCGCACCCTTGTTCTGGTTTACACCCCCTGACCGGCCCGCGCTGCTGGCCCGTGTACTGGCACCTCTGGCCGCGCTTTACGCGTTTGGCACAGCGCGACGCCTACGCCGCGCACCCAAGATCAAGGCCCGCGTTCCGGTTATTTGCATCGGTAATATCAATGCAGGCGGCACCGGCAAGACGCCCACAACCATCGCGTTGATTGAACGTCTGACTGCGCGCGGTCATGCGCCGCATGTGGTTTCCCGCGGGTATGGCGGCAGCCTTGCGGGCCCCGTGCGCGTCGATGAACGTACACACAAAGCAATCGAAACCGGCGACGAACCACTTTTGCTGGCGGCATTCGCGCCTACGTGGGTCGCCAAGGATCGTGCAGCTGGCGTTCAAGCCGCCCAAGATGCCGGTGCGGACGTGATCTTGCTGGATGATGGTTTTCAGAACCCTGATGTGGTCAAGGATTTGTCGATTGTCGTCGTGGATGCAATGCGGGGCTTTGGCAATGGCCGGGTTATTCCCGCAGGGCCATTGCGCGAAACCGTTGATGCGGGGCTGCGGCGTGCCGATCTGGTGTTGTCGATCGGTCCGCCCGTTGCCCAAGACCGCTTTGCGACGCAGTGGGCATTCGGCGTGCCGCATCTTGTCGGTCATTTGGCCCCGCTGCCAACGGGAATGCCGTGGCGTGACCTCAAGCTTTTGGCCTTTGCGGGCATCGGTCATCCCGAAAAGTTTTTTGTCACCTTGCGCGATATGGGGGCAACACTTGTGCGGGCAGAGGCGCTGGGCGATCACCAGCCACTTACGGACGCATTGATGAAGCGCCTCGAGATCGAAGCCGCAGCGCAGCGCGCCCAGCTTGTCACGACCGAAAAAGACGCGGTGCGGCTACCAGACAGTTTTCGCATGAAAGTCCTAACACTTCCCGTCCGGCTGCAACTGGTGGACTGGACCCCGGTTGATGACGCTTTTGCGCGTCTAGGTCTCTAGCCCAGTAAGTCCTGGTCTTGACCCAGTTTTGGCGATGCCGTCCGCGCAGTTGACTGCGCATCGGAAAAAGTGATCGGCAACCGCACAGACGGGACGCCGTCCAGATCAATCTGCAAGCCGCGGTGAATGACTTGTGGATCGGCAAATGTCTCTGCCATGTCATTAATCGGCCCTGCAGGGACGCCATGTGCTTCGCACGCGTCAAGCAAGGCCTGCTTGGACCAGTTCACCGATTTTTCTGTCAACAGCTTTTCCAACGCGTGACGATTTTTCAGACGTGCGGCGTTGGTCGCATATTCCGGATCAGTTGCCAGTTCGTCCAACCCCAAAAGCTTGCAGAACTGACGATATTGTCCGTCATTCCCGCTTGCCACGATGATATGACCGTCCGCACAGTCAAACACCTGATAGGGAACAATATTGGGGTGTGCATTGCCCAACCGCTTGGGCGCATTGCCCGTTGCGAGGTAATTCATGGCTTGATTGCTCATCACGGCGGTAGCCACGTCCATCAATGCCATGTCGATGTGTTGGCCCTTGCCGGTCGTTTGGCGTTGATGCACAGCGGCCAAGATACCGGTGCAGGCGTAAATACCGGTAAAGATATCAGTAACAGCAACGCCAACTTTTTGCGGTTGGCCATCGGGGTCTCCGGTCACGGACATCAGTCCCGACATACCTTGGATGATATAGTCATAGCCGGCACGGTTGGCGTAAGGCCCGTCTTGGCCAAACCCTGTGATAGAACAATAGATCAGTCGCGGATTCAGCGCCGAGAGACTTGCGAAATCCAATCCATATTTGGCCAACCCGCCGACTTTGAAATTTTCGATGACAATATCTGCATCCGCGACCAGCTTGCGCACCTGCGCTTGGCCTTCGGGGGTGCGGAAATCGACCACCACAGATTTCTTCCCGCGATTGCAGCAATGGAAATAAGCAGCGGTTTCTTCGCCATCATGGGTCACAAAAGGTGGACCCCATTGGCGGGTATCATCGCCTTGCGGGCTTTCGACCTTGATGACCTCGGCCCCCAGATCGGCAAGTGTTTGTCCGGCAAGCGGGCCCGCAAGGACCCGCGCCAGTTCGATAACTTTCAGACCTGCCAGAGGCTGCATTCTAGTTCTTTCGGTTCATGCCAAGGCCAACGTTAGCCCAGCTTCCCGTCCAGAATACCAGCGAATTCATCATAGGTCATATTTGAATACTTCTCGCCATCAATCAGGAATGACGGGGTCGAGTTGATGCCGTCCCGATCTGCGTTTTCCTGATACCATGTGAACAAAGCTTCCGCCTTTGGGCCATCGCTTAGGCAGGCATCAAGCGCCGCATCATCCAGACCGGCAGTTTTCGCCAAACGGCGCAGGTCTTCAATGATTGTCGAAGGGTCGCCCGACGCAAGCCATGCGCGCTGCTCTGCATAAAGCAGTTCAGAGAAGGCAAAGAAGAATTTCGGATCATCGCTACAACGCGCAATCATCGAAGCCCACAGGCCGGGCCGGTCAAAGTAGACCTCGCGGTAGACAAAGCGGATGCGGTCATTCTCGATGTAATTGGTCTTGAGCAACTGGTACTGGCTGGCATGGAACGATGCACAATGCGGGCAAGTGAAAGAGGCATATTCGATCACTTCGACAGGTGCGTCGGGGTTGCCTTGGACCATCTCGATGACCTGCGGCAGTGCGCCGTCAGTTGTCTGCGCAAAGGCTGCACCAGGCAAAAGACCCGTCTGCGGGTCGGGCCGTGTCAGCGTCCAACCGGCGCCCAAAGCCACCAAAGCACCGCCACCTGCGGCCAAAAGAGTTCTACGTTCCATATCTACCTCAAGTTTGCGAGTTTTGTTTGCTTATCACGTTTGCGCCTAGCGCCGCGAGAGCGGCACGCAAATCATCACTTTCTATGCCATCAGATAGGGCTTTTGCGGCAGATTGCACGGCCTCTGACGGGGTTTTCTTTGTCTTTGGTGCCGCTGTAAATGCCACGCGCCCGTCCGAAAATCCGGTGGGCGCCGTTTGCGTAATCCGCACCCGTGAAATTGCGCGATAGCCGTAGCAGGCATTTACCTTTTCGCGGATCTGTTCTTTTTGCATTTCAAGCATGGGCGCCTGTGCGCCCGTTGTCAGCAGGGTCAGCGTCGCACCCATCCCACCCTTGCCATAGCTGACGTTCACTGGCGTCGCGACCTGCGCGGTCGTTTCGCCAACAACTTCGGCCCAGTGGGTCAGCAGGCGGGTCACGGCAAAGCCACGTTCTTCGCTGGCTTGGCGAATACGGGTCTGCATCAACGTCGCCGCACGGGAAAATCCGCGCGTGGTGCTTTTTGGACGTGGTTGTTTCATAACTAAGCCCTACTCTATGTCAGATGATGCGCCAAGTCAGCGTAGCGAAAATGACAGGTGAATAACCATTGCGTGAACTTAGCCGCGACCTTTTGGATTGGTACGACAGCCATGCCCGTGAAATGCCGTGGCGTGTGCCGCCGGCTGCGCGCAAAGCAGGTGTCTTGCCTGACCCCTATGCTGTGTGGATGTCCGAGGTGATGTTACAGCAAACCACAGTTGCAGCTGTGCACGACTACCACCGCAAGTTCCTTTCCATCTGGCCGACCGTACATGATCTGGCATTTGCGGACGACGCAGACGTTATGGCTGCATGGGCAGGGCTTGGCTATTACGCGCGGGCACGCAACCTGCTGAAATGCGCCCGCGCAGTCGTTGCAAGTCATGGCGGCGTGTTTCCTGACAGGTACGAGACGCTTTTGACCCTTCCTGGCATCGGCCCTTACACCGCGGCAGCGGTTGCAGCCATTGCCTTTGACCGCGCCGAAACCGTCGTGGACGGTAACGTGGAGCGCGTCATGGCCCGCATCTATGACGTGCATAACCCTTTGCCAGCATCCAAGGGCGAACTCACCGCACTTGCCAAGGACCTGACCCCCACCCAAAGACCCGGTGACTATGCCCAAGCCGTGATGGACTTGGGGGCCACGATCTGTACGCCGCGCAATCCGGCCTGCGGAATTTGCCCTTGGAGGACACCTTGCAGGGCGCGTGCAGCAGGCACGGCTGCTGAATTGCCCAAGAAAACGCCGAAGAAGAAAACACCTATCCGGCTCGGGATCGCCTATGTCGCGCGCCGCGACGATGGCGCTTGGCTGTTAGAGACACGCCCGGATACAGGGTTACTGGGTGGCATGCTTGGGTGGCCCGGTTCGGACTGGGGCGACGACCCGCAGCCCGCAAGTCCGATCAGGGCCAACTGGACCGAACTCGAGGCCGAAGCGCGTCACACATTCACCCATTTCCACCTGCGTCTTAAGATCATGACCGCGCGCGTCTCCATCGGGCAAAACCCTTCCCGAGGTCATTTCGTGCCGCAGAACGCGTTCAGCCCGACCGCTTTGCCGACAGCCATGCGCAAAGTCTATGATCTTGCAGCCCTAACGCTACGCGATGATTGAGCATCGGACCGCCGCGGACTATCGTCCGCGAAAGCACATCGGAGACTTTGCATGACCGCCATTCCGGCCACACCCAAGATCGCGCAATGGCGCACGGCTTTGCCGTTTTGGGGGTCACTCGGGCTGGTTCCGGTGGCAACTGTTGCGGCAGTATATGGCGGTTGGTTCATCGCGTTGGTGCCGCTTTCGACGTGGTACTTATTCTCGGTGCTGGATTATGTCGTCGGGAAAAACACCGGAAATCCAGACACTGATACGCCCGAAGACCAGCTTTTCTGGTACCGGCTGATTACGTTGATTTGGCCGCCCTTACAGCTCATCACGATCTTTGGAATTCTGACCTATGTCACCGCAACCAGTCATCTGGCGGGCTGGGAGGAATGGGCATTGTTTGCTGCGCTTGGCATCCTGTCAGGCACGGTCGGGATCGTCTACAGCCATGAACTGATGCACCAGAAACCGCGGATCGAGCGTTGGTTTGCCGATATATTGCTGGCCTCGGTCCTATACGCGCATTTCCGGTCAGAGCATTTGCTGGTCCATCATCGCTATATCGGCACCCCCCGCGATCCGGTTTCGGCACGTTATGGCGAAAGTTTCTATCGCTTCTTTTTGCGGGTGCTTCCGGCATCGCTGTTGTCGTCATTCAAGGCCGAAAGGGGCATGCTGGCCCGCAAGAACCTGCCTTGGTTTCACAAATCCAATCCGTTCTGGCTGTATCTTGGATTGCAGGCAGGATTTCTGTTGCTCGCCGGATTGATCGGCGGTTGGTGGGGCGTTTTCCTTTTCGCGACACAGGCGTTTTGGGCCGTATTCCAGTTGGAACTGGTGAACTACGTCGAGCATTTTGGGCTGACGCGCAAACATTTAGGCGACGGCAAATACGAACACGTGATGCCGCGCCATTCGTGGAACGCCACCCAGCGGGCGTCGAACTGGTTGCTGATTAACCTGCAACGCCACTCTGATCACCACTATAAACCAAGCAGACGCTTTCCGCTGCTCCAAACATATGGCGACGACGAGGCGCCGCAGATGCCCTACGGCTATCCGGTCATGACAATGATCGCGCTGGTGCCCCCCGCATGGCGCAAGACGATGCACCCGAGGGTCAGGGAATGGCGGGCACGGCACTACCCCGAGATCAAGGATTGGACACCGTACAAGAACGCCAGCAATCCAATGCCGCGGTGACAACGTGCAAGGCTGCTGTGCGGGATTAGGTGGGCTTTCGCTGCTGCGTCCCAAATGGCCGCTGTGCAGTAGCCATGGCGCAATGCCTATCAGTGTGCGGGCAAGTTCCTAGAGAAATCTGGATGTGGGCCTATTGACGGGGTCATAGTTCAAAGAAAGTATGAAAGCAGGAGAGATTTCAGAAGGTCTGTACCGCATACTTGGGGTGAAGGAGCAACGATTTGTCCAACAAGAACTACGAGGACATGTTGGCGGGCCGCTTGTACAATGGCACTGACCCATTTTTGTACGATCTCAAGCTTGAAGCGAGTGCAGCCAAGGCACGACTTGATGCCATTTCTAACGAAGACATACCTGCGCGTATCGAAGCTGCAAAAGGCTTGTTTGCAGAAGATAGTGGTCCGGCGATTGTTCTTTCACCATTCAACATTCAGTACGGCCGACACGTCAAACTTGGCAGTTGGACCTTTGTGAATTATGGCGCGACATTCCTTGACGCAAATATGATCACCTTAGGTGACTTCGTCGCGGTCGCCCCTAACGTTCAATTCATCACTGATACCCATCCAATTCGACCAGAGGAACGGTATTTGCCGCCGCGCGAAGGAGACACGCTGCCGTTCAGGGTCGGCTGCTATGCTTTGCCGATTACCGTAGGTGATTATGCTTGGATTGGAGCGGGAGCCATTATCCTTCCCGGAGTCACAATCGGTGAAGGCGCGGTCATTGGCGCCGGATCGGTGGTTACGAAAGATATCGCTCCAAGAATGGTTGCAGCCGGAAATCCCGCACGTGAATTGCGTTCCGTCGACGACTGATCAAGCCAGAACCAGATCAGGTCGGTGACCGCATTCATGTCCTAAGCGCACTTGCATCAAAGCAGTCGGATTTGCCCTCATGAATATTTGCGTCTTTGGAACCCAAGCAGTCCCCCAACAAAAAAACCCCGCCATCACACATGGATGGCGGGGATAAAGTTAGTGCACGCGGGCCGTCCCACGCAGGGATGGCTTGCCGCAGGCACCGGCGGTATCAACTTTGGTGAAGTGTTAGTGCTTCGCCATCTCTGAGCGGATCTGCTGGCGTAGCAGATCAATGGGCACCTTTTGCCCGTCGCGTTTAAATTGCCAGTAGGTCCAGCCGTTACAGCTTGGCGCGCCCTCAAGATGGGCCCCGACTTGGTGGATCGATCCTTTAATGTCGTCACCGATCAACGTGCCATCAGCACGGACCTTTGCTTTGTGACGGCCGTTCATGCTCCACAGTTCTTCACCGGGACGCAGCATGCCGCGTTCTACAAGTACGCCAAAGGCGACGCGGGGTTCTGCGCGTTTCGAGGTCGAAACTTCGAGTGCTTCCTTGTCGAACTTGCGGGTGTTCTTGATGCGCTTTTCGGCGACCTTGCGGTAGGATTCCTCACGCTCGATCCCGATAAAATCGCGCCCAAGCATCTTTGCGACCGCGCCGGTCGTGCCGGTCCCGAAGAACGGGTCAAGGACCACATCACCCGGGTTCGTTGTGGCAACCAATACACGGTGCAAAAGGGATTGCGGTTTTTGTGTCGGGTGGGCCTTGTCACCTTCATCGTTCTTGATCCGCTCGTGACCGGTGCAGATGGGCAGAACCCAATCCGACCGCATCTGAACACCTTCATTAAGTGCCTTGAGCGCCTCGTAATTGAATGTGTACTTGCTGGCCTCTTCTTTGGAGGCCCAGATCAGTGTCTCGTGGGCGTTTGTCAAACGCTTGCCACGGAAATTCGGCATCGGGTTCGACTTGCGCCAAACCACATCATTCAGAATCCAGAACCCTTGGTTCTGCAACTCGGCACCCATGCGAAAGACGTTGTGATAGCTACCGATGACCCAGATCGCGCCATTGGGTTTCAGCAGACGGCGGGCGGCAGCCAGCCATTCACGGGTGAATTTGTCGTAGACCTTGAAGCTGTCGAACTGGTCCCAAGCGTCATCAACGGCATCGACCTTGGAATTGTCGGGACGATGCAGATCGCCCTTGAGCTGTAGGTTATAGGGCGGGTCAGCAAAGATAAGATCAACAGAGCCCGCAGGCAGGCTGTTCATCCGTTCAATGCAGTCACCATCAAGGATCGTGTTTAGCGGGAGCGCTTGCGCGCTCTTTGTTTTGGTTTTGATCGTCATAACTTGCCTCTAAGCCCGGCGGGTATCCCGCTCTTTGGTTGAGGTCATACTGATTCACAGACGATTCGCTGTCAAAAGCTTTATTGAATCAATCACTTACGATTCTATCTTGATACAAGATATTGTGGATGGGCTTGAACGAACGTCTATGGTGGGGGGTCACACCGAAACGCTCTAGGCCCAATTTATGTTGGGCCGTCGGGTATCCGGCGTTCTTGTCCCAGCCGTAATGCGGAAACTGTTGCGCCAAATCCACCATGTGTCTGTCACGCCACACCTTGGCAACGATGGATGCAGCAGAAATCGACAGACTACGGGCATCGCCCTTGATAATCGTTTCCGAAGATATGTCCAAACCGCGCGGGATCA
>CBDTYC010000032.1:0-14438 GCA_965364495.1 uncultured Yoonia sp.
GCCAACAAACTGCCGACAAAAATGACTTTGGCGACCATGATGCTGACCGTGCCGCCGCTGATGGCGATGCTGATCGGACCGTCAATCTACGCCATTGTTAAGAACCTCGGCGTGGGCTGATCGGTCATGGTGTTCAGGCCACTATATATTGGCCTTGCTCTACTCATTTTGGCCGCCTGCACTTCGGGCGGCCTAAATAATTCGAGTGACGGCGTTTTTGCACCCGGTGTGGCGGGAACCGGCGATGTTGACGGCTTGCTGGTAGGGCACAGGCTGCTTGCTGCCGGTGAAAGCGAACTGGCTTTGAAGGCCTATAACCGCGCTGCCGCACAGCAAGGCCTGAACGTCGACACCATGTCGGCCATCGGATCTGCAAACCTACAACTCAGGCGATTGGGGCAAGCAGAACGCTGGCTACGCCGCGCCGTCGAAGAGGACCCGACATTCCCCCCTGCGTGGAACAATCTGGGTGTTGTCTTGATGGAACGTGACCAAATCGGCGAAGCCAGCGAGGCATTTCGTCGCGCTTTTGCTGCAGACAATGGAAATTCGGACGAAATCCGCGACAATTTGCGCTTAGCACTCGCAAAATTAGATGATCCAAGCGATACTCAAGATCAAGGAAATCAGAATTTCAGTCTAATCCGACGCGGTGTGGGTGACTTCCTGCTGATGTCGGACCTCTAGGCAAGAGCAGCAAAAGGACGCAGCAATATGCGCCAAACATTACTCCTGACGCTTTTCGCGGCGGCTATCGGCCTGTCCGCGTGCGAAAAATCTGGCGAAGCACAGGTTGAAGATGTGCTGGATGATTTGAACGTCGTTGATGAAACCAATCTCAATGACGTGATGCTGACAGTGGGCGACCCTAATCAGGCGGTCGCCTACTTCGCCGACGCAAGCGCAAAAAATCCTGATCGGATTGATCTTAAACGCGGTCTCGCACTGTCGCTGGTCCGCGCCCAGCGTCCGACAGATGCTGTGACAGCTTGGCAAGGAGTTGTCGCCCATCCTGATGCCAACTTAAGTGACAGCGTCAATTTGGCGGATGCATTCGTGCGAAGCAACGATTGGGATGCTGCCGCCGCGACACTGAATACAATTCCCCCCACCTATGAGACGTTCAAGCGCTACCGCCTCGAGGCGATGGTCGCGGACAGCCGTCAGCAATGGTCAAAGGCCGACAGCTTCTATGAAACCGCCGTCGGGCTGACCACGCGCCCAGCCACTGTCTATAACAACTGGGGCTTTTCGAAACTGACACGCGGTGATTATCCTGCGGCCGAACGCCTTTTTGGCGATGCCCTACGATTTGACAGCACCATGTTTACCGCAAAGAACAATCTTGTCTTGGCACGTGGCGCACAACGCAAATACACTCTGCCGGTCGTGACGATGACCCAGACCGAGCGGGCACAACTGATGCACACGATGGCGCTCACAGCGATCAAGCAGAATGATGTCGCCATAGGCAAATCGCTGCTAAACGACGCGATTGACACACATCCGCAGTTCTTCGAAGCGGCCGTCCGCGCACTCGAAGCACTTGAGAACGGTGCGTGAGTTCAACATGGGAATGACAGCCGCAAGTGCCGTTTGGTTTCTGCCGGCAGTGATCCCGATCACTGTATATATCGCATGGAATGACATGCGATCGATGAAGATTACAAATGCGTCTGTTCTGGCTTTGGTCATTGCCTTTGCCGTCATTGGACCTTTTGCTTTCGGGCTGCAGGTCTATGCGTGGCAGTGGGTCCACTTGCCAATAATGCTTGCCGTTTGCATGGCACTTTGGGCATTGCGGTTGATGGGTGGCGGCGACGCCAAAATGATCGCGGCAATGTCACCATATTTTATGGTCGCCGATCTGCTTTTGATCACCCAGATCTTTGCGGCCTCTTTGCTGGGCGCACTTGCTGTGCATAGTCTTTTTCGCTTCACAGCGCTCAAGAATATCGCGCCCGACTGGAAAAGTTGGTCCGCTGGACGGTATTTCCCCAAGGGTTTGCCGCTCAGTATGACACTGTTATTCTATATGTTATTTGTGGCGGTATACCGCTAGGTTAGGCTGCAATGCCTTGGGCTGGCGCATCTTTATTCACTATTTTGCCATAAATGGTCTTATGATAGGTTAAGTGCGCTGCTTTATGAGTGGCCAGTACCTTAGTTTCGATGGGCGGAAGTAAAATGAACGTACAATCATCCGGTGTTATGCCCCCTCCCGCGCCACGTGGCGTGAACGGTATGCAACTGCCGATGGCTATGATGCGCGATATTCTGATCAAGACGATTTTCAGGATGAATCTGGATCTTGTTTCGACCATCAGTCGCGCCATCTGTTTGCCCGTGGCTGTCACACAAGAATTGGTCGATATTGCCCGTGGCCAGCTTCTGCTTGAGGCGACAGGCACGCTCAGCGCCACGAGCGCGTCTGAAATGGGTTACCAGTTGACCGATGCGGGTCGTGCGCGGGCTTTGGATGCTCTTGGGCAGTCAGAGTATTACGGCCCCATGCCGGTTCCACTCAATATTTACCGTGAACAGATCGAGCGTCAGTCGATCCGCAACATTCAGATTAGCCGTGATCAGCTGGAAACGGCCATGGGGCATCTGGTCCTGCCAGAGGATTTGCTGTCCAATCTTGGACCCGCAGTCAGCGCCGGACGTTCGGTGTTGCTATACGGCCCTCCTGGTAACGGTAAATCTTCGATCTCGAACGGTATTCGCGATGCGCTTGGCGACAAAATCTATGTGCCGCGCGCGATTGAATACTCTGGTCAGGTTATCACTGTTTACGACCCGATCGTGCACAGCGCTGCCGAAGACGATATTGACGATCCAAACAGTCTGCGCCGGACATCTGGACGCTTTGACACGCGCTATGTGCGCTGTGAGCGGCCAACAGTGATCACCGGTGGTGAATTGTCACTTTCAATGCTGGACCTTGTCTATAACCCAACGGCCCGCACCTATCAGGCACCTTTGCAGCTAAAATCTACCGGCGGCATCTTTATCGTGGACGACCTTGGCCGACAGGCAGAACCGCCGCAGACACTTGTGAACCGCTGGATTGTTCCGCTGGAAGAAAACAAGGATATTCTGGCGCTGCAATCAGGCGAAAAGTTTGAAGTCCCGTTCGATACGCTTGTTATCTTTTCGACGAACTTCCACCCGAACGCGATTTTCGACAAAGCGGCGTTGCGCCGGATCTTCTTCAAGATCAAAATCGATGGTCCGAACCAAGAGGATTTCCTCAAGATTTTCGCTATGGTTGCCCGCAGACGCAAAATGCCCCTCGACGAAGAGACACTCGTGCATTTGCTGAACGTCCGGTATCCGGAGATCGACGATGTTTATGCCAACTATCAGCCGATCTTTTTGATCGACCAGATGATTGCCATGTGTGAATTCGAACGGATTCCATATCAGATGACGCCTGAATTGGTAGACCGCGCTTGGGCAAACATGTTCGTCAAAGAAGAAGAGATTGTCCGCTAGTCGTTAGGCGCCCTAGGTTTCTTCTTGTTAAGGCGGCCCTTAAGACTGGCACCACTGGCGTGGCGCGTTCGCTTGCTGTCCGGACCGCAAGACAAAGAGTATCATATCTTGACGCGGCATGCATGTGACACAGTTTAGGCGAATGACCGCCCTGCCCGCCCCTTTTACGACTTGGTTCTCAAACCGCGGATGGGACATCCACCCCCATCAGCAGGCCATGCTGGATCAGGCACAAGACCCGGCCCTGATGCTGATCGCCCCCACAGGTGGGGGTAAGACGCTTGCCGGCTTCTTGCCCTCGCTGATCGAACTGGCGGACGGACAGCATCGGGGCCTTCACACGCTATATGTTTCGCCCCTCAAGGCGCTGGCGGCTGATATCAAACGCAACCTGCGCACACCCGTTGATGAAATGAACCTGCCGATCCGCATTGAAGATCGCACAGGCGACACATCTTATACACAAAAGCGCCGCCAAAGGGCCGACCCGCCCCATATCCTGCTGACCACACCTGAATCGCTGGCATTGCTGCTAAGCTACGAAGACGCACCTCGTATCTTCAACGGGCTGCAACGGGTTATCGTCGATGAAATCCACGCCCTTGCCGAAAGCAAACGTGGCGACCAACTTATGCTTGCCCTCAGTCGTTTGCAGAACCTTGCACCCGATTTGCGCCGCGTCGGTCTGTCGGCGACCGTTGAAGACCCGCAGGCGATCGCGCAGGAACTTGCTTGCCACCCTGATCCCTGCGCGATTATCAACGCCGATCCCGGCCCTGACCCTGATATCGCGATGCTGGTCACTGCGGAAAAACCGCCCTGGACGGGCGGCGGGGCGAAATACGCGATCCCTGCCGTGTTGGAACAGGTCAGGCAACACAACACGACGCTGATTTTTCACAATACCCGCGCCCAAGCCGAGATCTTCTTTCACAATCTCTGGCTCGCCAACACCGACGACCTGCCCATTGGCATCCACCACGGCAGCCTGTCACGCGAACAACGCGAAAAGGTCGAGGCAGCGATGGTCGCGGGGCAATTGCGTGCGATTGTCTGCACGGGGTCGCTCGACCTTGGCATCGACTGGGGTGACGTCGATCTGGTCATTCAGGTCGGCGCGCCCAAGAACGTCAAACGACTGGTCCAGCGTATCGGTCGCGCCAATCACCGCTACAACGCGCCATCCAAGGCACTGCTGGTGCCTGCAAACCGCTTCGAAGTCGTCGAATGTGTTGCCGCGCTAGAGGCCGTTAAAGCGCGGGATTTGGACGGTGACCCGAAAGGGCCCGGCCCGCGTGATGTTCTTTGCCAGCACATCCTGATCAGGGCTTGCGCCGGCCCATTCAACGAAGACGTGCTTTACGCGGAAATCAAGACCGTCGGGGCATACCGTGATCTATCGCGGGCCGCATTTGACGATTGCCTCGATTTTTGCGCAACAGGTGGCTACGCGCTGCGTGCCTACGACAAATGGAAACGGCTGCTGCAAACGCCCGACGGGATGTGGCAACTGCGCGATCCGCGCGCGTCGCAACGTATACGCATGAACATCGGCACAATTCAGGATACCGATACGCTAAAGGTACGCTTGAAAGGCAACTTCAAACCACTGGGTGAAATCGAAGAGGCCTTTGCCGCGACCTTGACCCAAGGTGATACTTTCCTGATCGGCGGACAGGTCGTCCGCTACGAAAACCTGAAAGAAATGACTGTCGAGGTGTCGCGGAGAGCTGACAAAACCCCAAAGATCGCGACCTTCATGGGGACCAAGTTCGCGAACTCGACCCAGTTGTCACAACGTATCTTGCGCATGTTCGAAGCCCGTGACTGGCCCGCCCTACCTGCACATACGACCGAGTGGCTGAATTTGCAGCGCCGGTTTTCCAAACTACCCGAAGCCAACAGGATACTGGTCGAAAGCTTCCCCCACGACGGCCGTCACCATATCTGCGTCTACGGGTTCGCCGGTCGCAATGCGATGCAAACCCTTGGTATGCTGCTGACCCAAAGGATGGAGGAAGTCGGCCTGCATCCCCTTGGATTTGTCGCGACAGATTATGCCACATTGGTCTGGGGTCTTGATCCGGTGACAGACCCCGCACCACTGTTCGAGGCCACCAACATCCGTGCGGATTTTGAGACATGGCTGTCAGGCAACGCCGTAATGAAAAAGACCTTTCGCGGGGCTGCGACAATCGCGGGACTTATCGAGCGCAATTTGCCACAAGCACGCAAATCCGGGCGACAAGCCACCTTCTCGTCCGATATTCTTTACGACACGCTGACGAAATACGACCCTGATCACCTCATGCTCCGCATCACACGCGAAGAGGCATTGCGCGGGCTTGTCGATTTCGGCCGGATCGAGGAAATGCTCGCACGCACCGCAGGGCGTATTGATCATGTGATCCTTGACCGCGTAACGCCTCTGTCGCTGCCTATGTTTCTGGAACGCGGCCGGGTTTCCGTCGCGGGTGCGGGCCAAGATCGTATTCTGGAAGAAGAAGCCGCAAGGTTGATGCTGGCGGCAGGCGTTCAGACACTTTGACGCTTGATCTACTGCGCATTATCCCGCACAGAACAGACCATGAACGGTCATCATTTTACCTTTTGCAGCACGCATTGCGTAGCACTTGCGAGCGGTGCGCTTTTCTTGCCAGCGCATGGGCTGCTTTGCATTTCGGATTTGCATTTGGGTAAGTCTGAACGCATCGCGCGGCGCAGCGGGATCATGTTGCCGCCATATGAAGTGATGCAGACTTTGCAGAAATTGAATGACGATATTGCCGCGACATCTCCGACCAGTGTTATTTGTCTGGGTGACAGCTTTGATGATCTGGATGCGGCCCGTCATCTGGACGATGACATGCGGTTGTGGCTGACCGGTATGCAGGCCGGTCGCAACTGGGTCTGGATCGAAGGCAACCACGACCCGGGTCCGATCGAGATGGGCGGAACCCACCAGAGCGAAGCCCGCATTGGATCACTGACATTCCGCCACATCGCGACCAGCGCACCAGCCGAGGTGTCGGGGCACTATCACCCCAAACACCGCCTTGCCGGTCGCAGCAGACCTGCATTTCTTTATGATCAGGACCGCCTGATCATGCCTGCATACGGGGCCTATACTGGCGGACTTGCCAGTAATGCCCCGGCGCTGCGCGTTCTCTTTCGCACAGCACCAATCGCGGTCATGACAGGTGCCAAAGCAATCCCTGTGCCAACAGGCAAGGTTTAAGCAGTCAGACCTTCAGGTTCTTGCAGCCCATTCGCACGGCAGCAGGCCGTCAGGGTATTGGCAAGCAAGCAGGCAATTGTCATCGGACCCACACCACCGGGAACCGGGGTGATGGCACCAGCAACGGCTGCACAGCTGTCATAGTCGACGTCGCCAACAAGGCGCGTGCCGCCCTCGGGTTTTTCAATACGGTTGATGCCAACGTCAATGACGGTTGCACCCGGTTTGATCCAGTCACCCGGAACCATTTGCGGACGACCAACAGCGGCAACAACAATGTCCGCCTGACGTACAACACTGGCCAAATCCTTGGTGCGGCTATGTGCAATTGTCACCGTACAACTATCACCCAGCAAAAGCTGCGCCATCGGCTTACCAACGATATTTGATCGGCCAATGACGACGGCGTTCATCCCTGACAACGACCCAAGGTGGTCGCGCAGCATCATCAAGCTACCAAGTGGTGTACATGGCACCATGCTTTTCTGACCAGTGCCAAGCAATCCCACATTCGAAATATGGAACCCGTCAACATCCTTTGCGGGATCAATGCTGTTGATCACAAGGTCGCTGTCCAGTTGATCCGGCAAGGGCAACTGTACGAGAATTCCATGAATGGCGGGGTCGTTGTTCAACTGGTCGATCAACGCCAAAAGATCAGCCTCGGATGTTGTGGCATCCAGCTTGTGCTCGATTGATGTCATCCCGACCTCGACGGTCATCTTCCCTTTCGAGCGGACATAGACCTGACTGGCAGGATCTTCGCCCACCAGCACAACCGCCAGACCGGGCGTGATCCCATGCTCGGCCTTCAGCTTGGCAACGCCTTCACCGACCAGACCACGGACTTTTGCGGCGAAGGCTTTTCCATCAATTACTGTCGCTGTCATATTATTTCTTCCGAGCATGATTGACCCCGCCAGAAACGGCGAGAGGATAGGTGGGGCGTCGGCGCAGGCTGCGCATCGCCCCACCCGATTGGTTTAGAACAGGCCTTCGATCTCGCCCGCATCATTCAGCATGATTTGCTCGGCAGATGGCACGCGTGGCAGACCCGGCATTGTCATGATCTCGCCGCAGATTGCGACAATGAAACCGGCGCCTGCACTCAGGCGGACTTCGCGGACCGGAACAGAGTGCCCTGTCGGCGCACCGCGCAAGGACGGATCGGTCGAAAAGCTGTACTGCGTCTTGGCCATACAGACTGGCAAGTTGCCGTAACCTTGTGCTTCCCACATCTTTAGCTGATCACGGATCTTGCTATCCGCGATGACAGCATCCGCACGGTAAATCCGCTTGGCGATTGTGTCGATCTTGTCAAACAGACCCATTTCATCAGGGTAGATAGGGGCAAAGTTTGCTTTGCCAGCATCTGCGATCTCTGCAACGCGGGTTGCAAGTTCGGTTGTCCCCTCGGAACCCAATGCCCAATGCTTGCACAAAATCGCCTCGGAGCCTTGTGTCGCGACATATGCTTTGACGGCTTCGACTTCTGCGTCGGTGTCTGAGACGAAATGGTTGATCGCAACGACAACCGGCACACCAAAGCTTTTGATGTTTTCGATGTGACGTCCAAGGTTTGCGCAGCCTGACTTTACGGCATCAACGTTTTCTGTACCCAAATCAGCTTTGGCGACGCCGCCGTTCATTTTCATCGCGCGAACGGTCGCAACCAAAACAACACATGATGGCGCAAGGCCGGCTTTGCGGCATTTGATGTTCATGAACTTTTCGGCACCCAGATCGGCGCCAAAACCTGCTTCGGTGACAACGTAGTCGGCCAACTTCAATGCGGTTGTCGTCGCAGTGACCGAGTTGCAGCCGTGTGCGATGTTGGCGAAAGGGCCGCCATGCACGAACGCCGGGTTGTTCTCGAGTGTTTGGACAAGGTTTGGCTGCATCGCGTCTTTCAGCAGAACAGTCATCGCGCCGTCTGCCTTGATATCACGGCAATAAACTGGGGTGCGGTCGCGGCGGTAGGCAACGATGATGTCACCCAATCGCTTTTCCAGATCCTTCAGGTTCCGCGCAAGACACAGGATCGCCATAACCTCGGATGCCACAGTGATGTCAAAACCGGCTTCGCGTGGGAAACCGTTCGCGACGCCACCAAGGGACGCCGTGATCTGGCGCAGTGCGCGGTCATTCATATCCAATACGCGGCGCCACACGACGCGACGGATATCGATATCAAGCTCGTTGCCCCAGTAAATGTGGTTGTCGATCATTGCGGACAAAAGGTTGTGCGCAGAGGTGATCGCGTGAAAGGCGCCTGTGAAGTGCAGGTTCATGTCTTCCATCGGCACGACTTGGGCATAGCCACCGCCCGCAGCCCCGCCCTTCATGCCAAAGCACGGTCCAAGCGATGCTTCACGGATACAAACTGCCGCTTTCTTGCCAATTGCGTTCAGACCATCGCCCAAACCAACTGTCGTCGTGGTCTTGCCTTCACCTGCAGGTGTCGGGTTGATCGCCGTGACAAGGATCAACTTGCCGTCAGGACGATCCTGCACGCTGTCGATCAAGCGCTGGCTCACTTTGGCCTTGTCGTGGCCATATGGCAGCAGATCATCGCTATCGATGCCCAGCTTTGCGCCGATTTCTTGAATTGGGCGCTTGCTGGCCGCGCGCGCAATCTCGATGTCTGACTTATATTCCATGAATACTTCCCTGATCGTTGGCTGTTGCCACTGTTGTTCACTGTCGCTTCTAGCTGTTGCAGACCACAGAATGCACCGTGATTACGACATTTTCACCACCGGAATCGTCGGGACAGCGCCTGTCTGTTTCGGATTGGAAACCTAAGGCTGCCATGCGCGTTGGTCAGGGACGTGCAAGCGGACGGTGTCACCGACCTGAATTTGCCCCTCGCGTTCGACCCATGCGGTCACGCCACGCTTGCCCTTGGCGGCTGCTTTGAATTTGTCACCCGCCCTGGGAAACGCCCCGTTGATGACCTTGGCCGGCAAATGGCACGGACGGTTTTCCATGTCTATGACGATGGCTGACCCATCGGGAAACTGCAGCCGCGAAGATGGCGGCAAATGTGTAAAGTCCGGAATTCCGGAGATCACCAAAGACGCGCCAATATGGGAAGGATCGAACCGGTCCAATCCGCAGTCAGCCGCAATCTCCGCCAGTTCTTCGGCAGACATGACGGACAACTGGCGCACGTTGCGGATTTCAGCGTTCTTTGGGTACTGGCTGCGCACGCGCACGCATGCAGGGCGCGTCAGGCCGCCGTGCACCTCGCCGGGGATACCGGCATAGGTCAATTGCGCACTTTGTGCAGGCGTCGAACGCAAAGATGCGTCGCGGTCCGGTACATGGCCGATCCAGACAACTTCGCCTAAAATGTCGGTCGGGGCGAGTGCGGGCATTGATATCTCCTCGGGTTGTACTGGCTGCATGCTTAGGGCGCATTGGCCGGTGCGGCAACTCTAGAGAGGCATCAGAGCAAAGGCCCCATGAAACAAAAACGCCGCCCGGATCAGGGCGGCGTTTCAAGGTCTTATGCAGAAGGTTCCGGTTCCATCCCGTCATCAGAGGCGCGTGGCTTCTTGGGTTTGGTCTTGGGGATCGCCGTAACCGAAGGCGTTCCACCCGAAGGTGGTGTGCTGTCGGCATCATCGCTCAGATGCGGTGGGTTTCCTGCCATCACGCGCTTGATCTCGTCTCCGGTCAGCGTTTCATATTCCAACAGTCCTTGGGCCAGACGTTCGAATTCTTCGCCCTTTTCGGTGATAATCTTGAAGGCAAGGTCATACCCGTCCTGAATGAAGCCGCGGACTTCTTCCTCGATCAATTCTTTGGTGTTGGCCGAAACTGACAGTCCGGCGGTATTCCCTGAATAACCCTCGTGTGCCTCGGCATAATCGATATTACCGATCTTGTCGGACATTCCCCAGCGAAGCACCATCGCGCGGGCCAGTTGACTGGCCTGCTGGATGTCACCAGCGGGGCCATTGCTGACCTGATCTGGACCGTATTTGATAATCTCGGCTGCTTTGCCCGCCATCGTCATGGCCAGACGCTGGTGGCATTCGTCCTTAAACATGTTCAAGCGGTCCATTTCCGGCAGGCTCATGACCATGCCAAGTGCGCCACCGCGGGGGATGATCGTCGCTTTGTAGACAGGATCACATTTTGGCAGCGTGATACCAACAATCGCATGACCCGCCTCGTGGTATGCAGTCATTTCTTTTTGCTCTGTGGTCATCACCATCGAGCGACGCTCTGCGCCCATCATGACTTTGTCCTTGGCAGATTCGAAATCAGCCATCGTCACAAAACGGCGACCGATCCGCGCAGCCATCAAGGCCGCCTCGTTGACAAGGTTCGCCAGATCCGCACCCGAGAAACCAGGCGAGCCGCGCGCGATGATCCGCAAATCAACATCAGGGCCAAGCGGGATTTTGCGCGCATGCACGCCCAAGATCTTTTCGCGGCCTTTGATATCGGGGTTAGGAACAGTGATCTGGCGGTCAAAGCGACCCGGACGTAGCAATGCAGGGTCCAGCACATCACGGCGGTTGGTAGCCGCAACGATAATAACCCCTTCGTTAGCTTCAAAACCGTCCATCTCGACCAGCAGCTGGTTCAGTGTCTGCTCACGCTCGTCATTGCCGCCGCCGATACCGACACCGCGCGAACGGCCAACTGCGTCGATCTCGTCGATAAACACGATACAAGGTGCGTTCTTCTTGGCCTGCTCGAACATGTCACGCACGCGCGACGCGCCAACGCCAACAAACATTTCAACAAAGTCGGAACCCGAAATCGTGAAGAACGGCACACCGGCTTCGCCAGCAATCGCACGCGCAAGCAACGTCTTACCAGTACCCGGAGGGCCCACAAGCAGCGCGCCCTTGGGGATTTTGCCGCCAAGCCGCGAGAATTTCTGCGGGTTGCGCAGGAATTCAACGATCTCTTCCAATTCTTCTTTGGCTTCGTCGATGCCGGCCACGTCGTCAAACGTCACTCGCCCATGCTTTTCCGTCAGCAGCTTGGCCCGCGATTTGCCAAAGCCCATCGCACCGCCTTTGCCGCCGCCCTGCATGCGGTTCATGAAATACACCCACACACCAATCAAAAGAACAAAGGGCAGCAGACCAACAAGGAAGGACTGCAAAGCAGATGTCTCTTGGCTGCGCGCCTCGACCGGTACGCCTGCTTCGATCAAGAGGTTCGTGATTTCGGCGTCGCGTGGCATGATCGTCGTAAACGCACGCCCGCCTTCCGCAAAACTGATTGTCTCTCCGTCGATCACGACATCCGTGACGCTGCCAGCCTCGACGGCGACCACAAAGTCGGAATAGCTGCGCACCTGACTGTTCGCCGTACCCGGAGGGCTGCTGAAGAGATTGAAGAGGGCCAGTACCATCAAGAACAGGACGACCCAGAAGACCATATTACGCGCGTTGCCCAAGGGGAAAGCTCCTTTGAAATGGGGAAGTGAGCAACAGAGTCGCACCACAAGCGTTTCATCTAAAATAGAGGCGAAAGATTAATCTTCAATGGCAAACGCCATGGAATGGAAATCCGCGACAATCTGCGCTGACCAACCATTGGATAATCCGGCAAGAGGTGCCGCAAAGAGTTCGGCCCCTTGCCAGATCGCAGGGGATGCCAAAAGCGACACGCGTGGAAGACCGCTTTGTCGCCAATCGGGGCAAAGCTGGATACCGTCATCCAGTGCTTTGACCGTCAAGTCGCTGCGAATCGGGCCAGTGATGCGCCAACGCCGGTCCCAGATGACATGGTCGTGTGCGGTCGACAGCGCAATCGGCCTTGTTGCCGCTGCTTCGCGCGTCAGCCGAACCGTTCCTTTGTTATCCGGTATCAGGATGCACCCGCCCAGCGTCGTCGTTTCGCCCGCACGTACGCGACCTGCAGCATCCACAAGCTGTTCAAACCGCGGCCTGAACGGATGCCCTCCGATCCAGCCAATTGCTGCGGCTAACACACGACGGCGTGTGTCTGCCTTTTGAGGCGAAAACACGTCGTCACTCAGCAGAAGGTCGGCCCCGACTTGGTGAACGTGCTGTTTCGCAAAGCCCTGCCCTGCCTGCTGCAGCGACACGCGCGCGGCTTGCATATGGTCAATCGTTTGCAAAACACGTTTCGCCGTGAGCCCAAGATCACTGAGATGGGCAAACATCTTGCGGGCGCGTACGCGATCAAACTTTGCGTCATCATTGCTGGGATCATCGCACCAACCGATATTCGCCTGTGCAAGCCATGTCCGAAGCTCCGCCCGCGAAATGTCCAGCAAAGGGCGGAAAATCGTCAGCTGGTCCCGCTGCGTCGTTGGTTCCATCGCCGTTAACCCGTCGACGCCAGACCCACGCGCCAGACGCATCATGAAAGTCTCGATCTGGTCGTCCTGTGTATGGCCCATCCAGATCGTGTCGACGTCATGAGCATCCGCCAGCGCACGTAGCGCATCCCACCGTCCCGCACGGGCAGCGGCCTGCAAGTTTCCGGTGCGATCCCACTGCCACTGCGCAACGACATGCCTGAGGCCAAGTTCTTTCGCTTGCGCGGCGACTTGCGCGATTTCACTGGCCGCTTCAGGACGCAGCCCGTGGTCTACGGTTAGGACAAACAAACGCTTGGGGTCGATGGCAGCCGCTGCGAGATGCATCATGGCAACGGAATCCCCGCCGCCAGAAACAGCTAATCCGATCTGTTTCGTCCCGGCTGCCGGATGTGCCGCAAGGCTGCGTTGAAACTGGGCCGTAACGTCAGTGATTACTGACATCCCAGGATTTGCATTTCCGACTGCGCAAGCCCGACAGCGGGATTGCCCGGAAAACGGACATTCACCTCTGCCAAGGTCAGACAGGCGTCTTGCGTTTGCCCGATCCTGCCCAAAGAGGCGCCCAATTTGAATAGCGCCATGGGTGCCATCGGTCCTGTGGCATTGCCGGAAAACGATTCAAGATAAGCACGTGCCGCATCTGTCACCTGCCCCAGACCCTCGAGCGCCTCGCCACGCATGAAATTGGCGTCAGAAGTTAGCGGACTGCCGGGGTAGGTCGCGACAAAGGCCGTAAGCTGGTCAACGGCGCCGCGAAAGTCACCCGCGGCGAGCGACCCCTGCGCCGCCGCAAGATCGCTTTGCTCGCCAATTGCCAGAGCAGGCCCACCTGTCGTGGCCGTTGGGGCGATGTTGGGCGCTGGCGCCGTGGACAGGCCGCCCAAAGGCGTATCATCCAGCTGGCCAATGTCACAGCCCGGTTCGAGTTCGCAAAGCCGGAAGTTCAGATCACCGATCTTGTTGTCCGCCTCCGCTGTGATCCGGCTGATGCGAAACTCCAGTTGTTCGGCGTTCGACGTCAGGCGCTGCAACTCTGCTTCGATGGCGTTGAGGCGATCAAGTGGCGTAGCGCCTGCCGTCCCCGCATTCAGCCCACCCGTCGTGGACAACTCGCGGCGCAACTGCTGCACATCGACAAAAAGGACGGTCAGTTGCTGGCGAATGTCGGCCAACGTCTCTTGCTGCGCCAAGACGGGCATAGGCGACAGCAAAAAAGCGCAGACAAAAGCGATACGGTGCAACATGAGCGTTCCTTAGATATTGATCAGCTGGTGATAGCAGAGAATGACAGAACCGTAACCGCACGGCGGTTCTGCGCATAGCAGCTTTCTTGCGAGCAGATTTCGATCGGGCGCTCTTTGCCAAAGCTGGTCACTTCCA